>JAIOII010001225.1 GCA_019912685.1 Kofleriaceae bacterium | reverse complement strand
GAGCGGCGCGTCGGCGTCGGGCGACGTGGCGAGCGCCGGTGTCTGCGGCGCGGGCGCGCTGCTGCCTCCGCACGCGGTGAGCGCGACGACGATGACGGATGCGGCCTTCACGCCTCGAAGCTACGACATTTCTGTTGCCTCGGGCCTGCTCGCGCTCCGCGCTCGGCCGCGTCGTCGCGGGCGCTGCCCCGGTCCTCGCTTCGCTCGTGGCCCCACTCCTCGCGGCCGGCCCTCGGAGCGTCAGGGCGCGCGCAGGGCATACGCGAACGGGTCGACGCTCGAGCCCTCCGGCGGGAACAGGGGGCGCGGCTTGCGGTGGCCGGTGTTGTCGCTGATGCGCGCGATCGCGCGGCGCCGGTCGACCCAGCCATGGAACACGAAGACGTGCGCCGGATACTCGGGCACGACGTCGACGGTGAAGACGAGGTCACCGGGGCGGAGCGCGCGGGCGTCGGTGACGCGGCGCCAGCCGAGGTGGTCCTCGAGGTGGCGCGAGAACCCGCGGGTGAGGCGCGAGATGCCGTCGCCGTCGAGCTTGCCCTGCTCGGCGATGTCGACGCCGAGGTGGCGCAGCGCCGTCGACGCGTACGCGACGCAGCCGTTGGTCAGCGTGCGGTGCCAGCGCTTCACCTCGCGCCGCACGGCGCGGTCGTTGCGCGGCGAGCTCACGTAGCGCGACAGCTCGTCGCCGGTCGACCGCGCCCGCTCCGCGCCGGCCGCCGGCGCGTCGGCGACGAGCCCGACGACGAGCACGATCCAGGACACGACCCGCAGCATCACCCCGTCGTCGTGTCACGCGGGCCGCGCCGCGGCCAGCCGTCCCCGGCGCGCTGACAGCCTCCTTACCCGTCCGTCCCGAGCGAGCGTCGAAGGACGCGCCCCGTTCGTCCTGAGCGAGCGAAGCGAGTCGAAGGCCGCTCCGTTCGTCCTGAGCCCTTCGACTCGCCGAGCTTCGCTCGGCATCGCTCAGGACAGGCTCGAGTCGAAGGACGCGCTCCGTCTACTTGCCCTTGCCCTTGCCCTTGTCCTTGCCGCTGCCCTTGTCGTCGTCCTTGCCCTTGTCGTCGCCCCGGTCGCTGCCCTTGCCCTTGTCCTTGTCCCGCTCGTCGCGGTCGCGCTTCTCCTTTTCCTCGCGGTCCCGCCGCTCCTTCTCGTCGCGGTCGCGCTTCTCCTTCTCGACGCGGTCGCGCTCCTGGCGCTCCTTCTCCTGCTTCTCGCGCGTCTCGCGCTCGCGCTTGTCGCGCTCGTCGCGGTCCCGCCGCTCCTTCTCGTCGCGGTCGCGCTGCTCCTTCTCGAACTTCTCGCGGGCTTCCTTCTCGCGCTTCTCCTTCTCGTCGCGGTCGCGCTGCTCCCGCTCCTCCCGATCGCGCTTCTCCTTCTCCGCGCGGTCGCGCTGGTCCTTCTCGAACCGCTCGCGGGTTTCCTTCTCGCGCTTCTCCTTCTCGTCGCGGTCGCGCTTCTCGCGCTCTTCCCGGTCGCGCTTCTCCTTCTCGTCGCGGTCGCGCTTCTCCTTCTCGAACCGGTCGCGCTCGGCCTGGTCGCGCTTCTCCTTCTCGAACTTCTCGCGCTCCTCGCGGTCGCGCCGCTCCTTCTCCGCGCGCTCGCGCTTCTCCTTCTCGTCACGGTCGCGCTTCTCCTTCTCCGCGCGGTCGCGCTGCTCCTTCTCGAACTTCTCGCGCTCCTGCTTCTCGCGCTTCTCGCGCTCGGCCTTCTCGCGCTTCTCCTTCTCGTCGCGGTCGCGCTTCTCCTTCTCCTCGCGGTCGCGCTTGTCCTTCTCGAACTTCTCGCGGGCTTCCTTCTCGCGCTTCTCCCGCTCGCGGTGCTCCCGCTCCTCGCGGTCGCGCTTGTCCTTCTCGAACTTCTCGCGGGCTTCCTTCTCGCGCCGGTCTCGCTCCACCCGCTCCCGCTCCTCCTTCTCGCGCTTCTCGCGTTCGCGCTTCTCGCGCTCGAACCGCTCCCGCGCCTCGCGCGCCTCGCGCGCCAGCCGCTCGCGCTCGGCGCGGTCCTTCGCCTCCTGCGCCTGCCGCTGCGCGCGCTCGTAGGCTTCGCGCGCCTCGCGCTCGCGCCGCTCGTTCTCGCGGCGGTCGCGCTCGTAC
>JAIOII010001224.1 GCA_019912685.1 Kofleriaceae bacterium | reverse complement strand
GGGTGCGGGTGCGGGAGGTGCTTGCGAAGAACACGCCGGTGCATGTGACGTTGCGCGTCGTGAAGGCGGTGGGGCGGCTGCGGCGGCGGCGCGCGTATCACGCGATCCGGAAGGCGATCCAGCGAACGTGGTCGCGCGCGGACTTTCGCGTCGTGCACGTCAGCATCCAGCGCGAGCACGTCCATCTCATCTGCGAGGCCGACGACAAGGGGGCGCTCGGCCGCGGCATGGCGGCGCTCCAGATCTCGGCAGCGAAGCAGCTCAACGCGGCCGTTGCGCTCGATCGCGGAGCACCGGCGCCGCGCCGGGGGACGGTGTTTCCCGAGCGCTACCACGTGGAGCACCTGAGGACACCGCCGCAGGTGCGCTCGTGCATCGCGTATGTTCTGAACAACTGGCGGCGCCACCGCGAGGACCTCGAGGGGCCGTTCCGCCGGGCGCAGCTCGATCCCTACGCGAGCGGCGTGCTCTTCGAGGGCTGGAACCGTCCTTACCCGTTCATCCCGCCGGAGAGCTTCGTGCCCCTGGGAACGGTGCGCCCGCAGACGTGGCTTCTCGAGCACGGCTGGCGCCGGTACGGCGCGATCGATCCGTTCGAGGTCCCGGCCTCGGCGACCGACGCGAGGCGCGTGCGCACGGAGAGCCGTGGCGCCGCACGTCGCTGACCTCCGGTGACGCCGTGCGCGCGGGGTGGCCCTCGCTACGTCGCCGCGTCGCCGCCCACGATCTGCTTGCCCTTCGGCGCGTCCTCCTCGGGCGGCAGCTCCCTCGGAGGCTCGTCGGGCGGCGGATCGTGCTTCGGCGGCTTCTTCGCGCCGGGCGGCTCGTCGACCGGCGGCTCGGGCGTCGGCGGATCTTCTTCCGGCGGATGCGGCTGCGGATCCTGCGGCCCGGGTGGCTTGCGTGTCGTGTCGGGCGCCATGCCCAGCGTTCGTGCAAGCCGCATGCCCTGGCGTGCGGGGGGGGGCTCAGGAGCCGCTGGCCTTCGCGCGGCAGGCCTTCAGCTCGTCCTCGAGCTCCCGCATCGCCTGCTGCTGCTGTGGCGTGGGCTTGGCCTTCTGGATCGTCTCGATTTGACTGGACGCCCACGCCCCCATGCCGTCGTAGACCTTGTCGGCGCACGTCTCGTCCGTGCACTTGCACATGTCGCGCGTGAACGTCTGCATCTTGGCGAGCAGGTCGTCGTAGGAATCGAGCTTCTTGCCGCCGCACGCGACGAGTGCGGCGAGGGTGACGGCCACGAACACGAGGATGCGCTTCACGAGGGCTCCTTACAGCCTGGGGAGCCGGAGGCTGCCATGGTGCGCGACCTCGCGAGCGACTCATTCCGCTCGACGGAATGGTGAGTTCGGATCCCGCGAGCTCAGCTGCCGCGGTAGGTCGAGTAGCCGAACGGCGAGAGCAGGAGCGGGACGTGGTAGTGGGCGGCGCCGTCGGTGACGACGAACTGGATCTCGGCGACGGGGAAGAAGCCGTCGGAGTCGGTGGCGTCGAAGTAGGCGTCGGTGTCGAACGTGATGCGGTAGCGGCCGGGCTGCACGGGGCCCGGCGGTGTGAGCGTGCGGAGGCGGCCGTCGTCGTCGGTGGCGCCGCGGCCGAGCTCGCGCCAGGCGTCGCCGACCTCGCCTGGGTGCACGGCGTTGTACTCGGACAGCCACAAGCGTTCGGAATTGTGGAGAAACCCGCGCCCTCGCTTTTTTTCATTTTGGACGCAACTCCCAGCGCGCCTCCCGATACGGGCGATCATGAATGGCAGAGGCATCTCCCGTCCGCTCTCCCGTCTTCCATCTCGCCACGCGCGTATCGCGTGCCTGACAGGTTTCCTGCTGACATGCGCGGCGACTGCCGCGGCGCAGATGTCGCCCAACCCCGAGCACAGCACGCAAGGCATGGGAGCTGGCTTGGACGGGGCTGTGTCCGGTACCGGCGGCATGGCCGCATCGATCCCGCTCGATCTCCCTTCACCGAGGGGATCCATCCCCATACCTCTCGCGGTCGTGTACACGGGATCCAGTCGCGTGGGCGCGGCTGGGCAGGGTTGGGACGTCCCGCTTTCGTATGTGCGGCGCTCGAGATCGATCTGGCGCCGCAAGCCGTACGCGAACCACCCGCAGTCTCCTGACGAGGATCCGGTCGGTGTCGATCGCGTGACGCTCTCGCTGGCCGGGCAGACATACGTGATGCGCTCCGTTGGGGGCGTCTGGTGGCCCGCACGTGGCGAGGCGTTTGTCGAGCTGCGGGAGAATGGAAGTGAGTGGTCTCTCAAGACGCTCGACAACCACGAGTACATCTTCCGGGGAGGCGGCTCCACGGCCGGTAGCGGGATGTGGCAGCTCGCCGAGATTCGCGACTCGATAGGCGGTGATCGCGTGGAGCTCCGCTACGACGTACCGAGCGTCGGCCAGTGCAGCGCCGGCCTGGCGCTACGAAGCTTGTCGTACACGTTCGATGCCGCCGGAACAACGCCGCTTTACGAGGTCGAGCTCGAGTACCAGCCGATCTGGCGACCGGCGCAGGCTTTCGGAAACCGGCCGGAGATCCCTGTCTGCGCCAGCCGAAACGACGATCAGGAGCACGCCTTCCATCTCGAACGCATCCGCGAGGACGGAACCGTCTTCCAACGCGGTCAGGTTCTTCACGCGATTCGCGTGAAGGCGCGCAACAACCTCGTTCCCTCCTTCCCGGCCAAGGTCATCCGGGCTTACGAGCTCGAGTACGACCTCGATCCAACCACAGAGCGACCGCGGCTACGCAGCGTGTCCACCAGTGGCGAGGACGGCGTTGCCGGCGACCCCTTGCCCGTCTCCCGGTACTTCTACGGCACACTCGCGCACGGTGCCGACGAGGACGCACGCTTGGTGTTCGGCGAGCCGGTAGGGATCCCTCGCCCGTACGTCCCTGGTGCCGACTTCCGTCACGAGCTCTCGACGACGAAGGTCTCCGTTTCCGAGAGCGGTGACGAGCGAACCGAGAGCAGTCGCCTACGCCATCTCATCCGAGACCTCACCGGCGACGGACTGCCTGACCTTGTATACAAGGTCGGCAACACCTGGAATCTCCACCGCACGCGGCTGACCGCCGCAGGACCGCAGTTCAGCGCGACTCCCATGACGTGGAAGGAGCCGGCGGAGCTCTTCGAACAGACGACCCGACGACGTACCGATGACTCGCGGAATGCACGGGCCGCGATGATCACGACCGAGACCTGGAGTCAGTTCGTGGACTGGGACGGCGATGGTCGGCTCGACGTCATCGATGTGCGAGGAGGCAGCGACCTCGCGCACTGGAAGATCTGGATGAACCGGCGGGCGCCCGATGGGCAGATCGCATGGACTCCAGTCCAGGTCGACATCTCCCCCGTCGCGGGGCATCTGCTGGAGCACGGGTACCTCGACATATGGGGCGAGCACCACGTGCCCATTGATCGTGCGAAGTCATGGCCTCGCCACGACGTGAAGAAGTGCACGATCCAGCAGTGCGGGCCGTCGGGCTGCGATCCTCAATTCGAGTGCCCGGCCGAGCCCGGCATGCTCGGTTACCCACCTGTGCCATCGAATCACGCGTACAACTGGCACGTCGACACGATGAGCGACTGGGTGCTCGCCGACGTGAACGGTGACGGATACCAGGACTTCGTGACCGGAACTCAACCAGTCAGGCAGCATGAGGATGGTCTGTGGGGAGGGGCTGATCCGAATCACCTGACCTTCGTGTGCTCGACGTCGCCTCCCAACCCGGGGCCCACGGAAGACTACGTGCACGAGTGTCGCTTCAGCCACCAGCAGTGGATCGATGCGAAGCGCTGGAACAACCTTGGCAACAACATCGCAGGCGACGAGGAGCTCGTCAGTAACAGCGAGCGAGTGGAGTTCCTCAATCGCCACGGCGCGTTTCTGGGAATCAATGAATCGCCGTTCGCTCCGATAGGACGCCGCAACGGCGACGCGTCGTTCGGTGTCACTCGCTGGACGTCGGGGCGTGAAACGAACGTGTTGCCCTGGCACGGCAGTCTCGGGGAATCGGCCGCTCCGAAGCTCAGCTGGCAGGCCATCGGGTACATCGACGCCAGGGCTGATGGCGTGCCGTCCCTGCGTTCCCATGATCGTTTCTCGGCGAGCAATGCCATGTCCGCTTTCGAGACCGATCGGCACACCGCGTGCGAGGTGTCCACGGGGACATTCTCGTCACGCCAGGTCAACGGCGAGGTCGACTTCGACGGCGACGGTCTCCCGGACCTCGTTTCCGGACGGCATGTTCGATTCAATCAGGGGGTCGGCTATGGTCGTGCGCTACGCATCGAGTCGCCGGCATCGATGCCATTCGAGCTGTCGCTGACGACGGGAACATGTGGCTCGGAAGGTCGGAATATCAGTGGTGTGACCGACCTGGACGGCGACGGCCGGCCCGACCTGCTGCGCGTGATCGGTGGGGAACTGTACATGGCATCACTGGTCGCGGGGTCCGGTGACAGTCCGCTGGCTGCGCAGCGGATCGCTTCGATCGACAACGGGTACGGCGCAGTGACGTATGTCCGCTATCACAACGCGAAGAAGGACGACCTCACGCGGCACGATGTGCCATTCCCGGAGGTGGTCGTGCGCGAGACGGGCGCCTTCATCCTCGACGGTTCCGCGCCTCATCCGGCGCCGACTTATCACGCGTATGGCGACGCGCAGATGGTCTATGACCCGCTTGCCGCCGCATGGGTGTTCCCTGGCTACCGGCGGCACGTGACGATGCGCGGCAAGCGCATGAGAGACGGGGACTCCACGATCGACGGCATGGTCACGATCACGGACCGTGATCCCACCGCGCCGCCGGGGGCGACCTATGCCCAGCACGTGACCGCTGGTCGCGTCTCGCGCATCTCTCGGTTCGAGTTCTCCGCGCTGCCTCGCCCGGAGCTCTTTCTGACGTGGAATGGCACTCCACTCCACGGTCAGTCGACGTTCACGTACTCGGCGATCCAGACCGCCAACGGACAGGGCGGGGGCCCCCCGGTCGTGAGCCCCGAGGCGCTCGAGTGTGGCGATCTCGACCCGGTGACTGGAGAGCTGGTGGGCACGTCGCTATGTCGCGCGGCCGGGCTGATCTACACGCGTCAGCGGGAGACCTGGGAGGGTACTGCTGCGCCGCCATCGCTGGCGAACGTTCTTTCGGGCTCCGTCGTCGAAGAGATCGATCGCTACGGTCGCCCGTTGCGAATGGCAGGGAAGGGCGACTTGCGGCGCACGGACGATGATGTCTGCACGTCGATCATGTATGCCGGTCAGGGCTCGCCCAAGGAGCCCGTGGCGACGCCATTCCCCTCGGTCGTCTCGAGCGTCGTCCTCACGGACTGCGGCTGGAGCGATGCTCGCGACGGACAGCCCGGTACGCCGCGGATCATCTCCGCGACACATTTCCGGTACGACGGACTTCCGCGTGGCCAGGTCACGCGAGGGCTCCTCACCGCACGCGATGTCGACCGATATGGTCCGGACGGATACCTGGACAGCCGCGAGGTCGAGTCCTTCACCCATAACGAGTTCAACAAGGTGGAGTCGACGTCGTCCACCCGGACCGTCGGAGGTTTCGCGACGCAGGCCAGCTGGTTCGTCTACGACGCCTTCGGGTCGACCATGACGCAGATGAACACGCAGGCGTCTGACGTCGCAGCCTCTCTGGGCTCCACCTCGGCGATCTCGACGTGGCCGTCGTTCGGGTCGCAGGAAACCGACGCCAACGGGGTCACCACGATCGCCGAGTACGACGCCCACGGACGCATCAAGCGTGAGATCGTGCGGACCGCGGGTGGCGCGACGAAGATCACGCGCGCACGTCACACGTACCGCGACGTCGCTCCTCGGACCGTCACCCTCGAGACGTTCCCGGGGGACACCCCGGTGGGCGGAGAGGACGGTGCGACCGATCGCGCCCGCGTGCACACCGTGCTCGACGCACTCGGACGCACGCGATACTCGCAAGCGGAGCTCGGAGGTGACTACGGCCATGCGACGCTGGTGACCGGGTTCACGGTCTTCGACGAGCTCGGGCACGTGCGCTATCAAGCGGCTCCCTTCGAAGCCCCCCTCGACTTCTCGCCGACGAGCACCATGACGTTGCCGTACGGCAGGACGTCTCGATACGACCGTCGGGGACGGGTGACGAGGTCGGTGAACGCGGTCGGTATCAACGAGACGGCGAGCAACACCAACGTGCCCGCGGATGTCTTCGTTCGCCAGGCGCGCTATCGGTTCGAGGATGGACTCGCCGTCACGGCGAACCGCGGTCCCGATGAGAACGATCCCTCGTCAACGCGCTTTCAAGCCGACGACGTGACCTGGAGCACCGCAATCGGGCGCGAGGTGCGCCGCGCACGTGTCACGGCGAACGGTGTTCGAGTGGACCGCGTCGATCAGGAATGGGATCGGCTCGGCCGCGTGGTCGAGACGCGACGGTACTTGATGCCGAGCACGGGCGTCGGCGCCGTCGTCTGGCGCAGCACGTTCGATTCGCTCGGGAACCGGCTGACGCTGAGCGAGCCTGGAGTCTCGCTCAAGTCGTTCGAGTACGACGAGCAGGGACACGAGATCGGCTCGTGGTGGATGGACGGAACGACACGCCGGACAGTGGCGACCCAGTACGACGGGCTCGGGCGCATGACGGGGCGGATCCTGGCGAACACGCCTGCCGGGAGTACGACGAACATCGAATCGCAGGATCGCATGACCTGGGACGTCGTGGTCGGCGGTGCCGATCAGACGCCGAGCGCCCTTCTGGGAAGACTATCCGCTGCCGAGACCATCGGCGTGGGCTCGGTCTACTTCAGCTACGACGAGCACGGGCGAACGAACGAGACGTCCTATCGCTACGCTGGACACGATGGGCTCGTACGCGAGCGTGCGCGGTTCGCCGCCGGTGGTCGGCTCATGGCCTTCGAGTTGACGACCCCACGTGTTCACGACATGGTCGAGTACCAGTACGACAGCGCCGGACGCATGCGCCGTGTGCTCGCGGGTGGGCAGTCAGTGCTGGACGCTCGGTCGGTGACGGCAAAGGGGCAGTACCGGGAGGTGGTCTACGGCAATGGCGTGGTCGAGAACTTCGAGTTCGCACCCGATGGGCGCGAGGAGCTGCTGAGCTGGTCTGCGACCACCGCGACGGGCTTCTATCGCTCGGACAACCAAGGCTACGATGGTGCAGGGCGCGTCACGGCGGAGTCTCACCAGACGCCTTCGGGGACGACGAGCCGTACCTACACGTTCGATATCCTCGGTCGCGTGACGCGATCGGCGCAGGTCGGAGGGATCGGGGCTGGGACCGAGGACTACACGCACGACCCGCTCGGCAACGTATTGACGAGGACGGCGACGACCGGCACGCCGAGCCGCGTCTACAGGTTCGATCCGATCGATCCGGACCGCTTGTGCCGGGCCGATGCACCGGGGACCGGCGGGCCGGATTGCCAGTTCCGGTACGACGGTGCCGGCAACGTGGTCGTCGATCGCAGCGCAGCGGGCAACCCGCTACTGACCCAACGCATCTACTCGTTCGACTCGGCCAACCGACTACGTACTGCGCGTCGCTTCATGGCCAACGTTGGCTTCACGTACGGGCCCGTCGGCCGTGCGCGAACCGGCGTCTCCGGCAGTTCGAGCGCGCGCCACGTTTGGCACTTCGGGGATTCGATCGAAGAGATCACCCGAGACGGCAGCACGGAGATCCGCACGAACCGGAGGATTCCCGGCCCACTTGGAGTAGCCGTCAGTCTTCGTTCGAGCACCACTGGCGCCAGCGACGCGATCTACTCACACGGTGATCCCCGGGGGACACGCTTCTTCTCCGATGCCTCGGGACGCGTGGTCCAGGACACCTCGTACAGTCTTTACGGCAAGGTGACGAGTGACTCCGGGGATCCAACTTCGCTTGCGTATTCCGACAGCCTCTGGAATGGGGGTGACTACTTCCCGGAAGTCGGCCTGACGATCCTCGGGGCACGCGCGTACGACGCCGAGCTCGGGCGCTTCATCGAGCGTGACCCGATCATGAACACGCGTCGCTCGGTGACGGCAAATCCATACACCTTCGCCTTCAACGATCCGGTCAATCTCGTCGACCCGACCGGAATGGATCCGCCACCGTACGAGAGCAATCCCCTCGCCATGCCGCCGCCGCCGTCGGGCTGCGTACCCTGCATCCAGCCGAGCAGTGACGGCGCGGTCGTGGACAATCTGCCGGGCGGAAAGGGCGTGTCCGTCTTTCCGACAGGCCTCCTCGACGTGAGCCAGTTCAAGTCGATCAAGCAGTACGAAGTCGCCGGCGGCCCCGCCTATCTCGGCCTGTTGAAGCTGGCGTGGAAGAACAGTCCGTCGAATCCCGAGTTCCGGGAGGCGGTCGTCGACGGTTTCCTCGACGAGGCGCAGAGCACCGTCCGGTATTCGTGGCGCGTCTTCAGCGCCTGCGGACCCAACCTGTACTGCGCATGGGGACGCGTTGGCTATGACACGTACAAGTCGGTATCGTCGATCGATGTTGGCGCCCTGGCACAGGTGAGCCCCAAGTCGATCGGGAACGCAGCGTGCCCGGACGGCAACTGCGGCAAGACGGTCGGCCGCGGCGTGTTCGTGGTGCTCTCGGGTGGCGAAGCTGCCGCAGGGGCGAGCTTCGACGACCTCATACGCGCCTTGATGGGAGGGGCCGACGATGTCGCGGCGAAGAGCGGCGGCATCCTGCGCTCCGTCGGCCAAGGGTATTGGATGTCGCGTGGAGGTCTTCGCTATGGTCCCGATCCCGCCTTCGGAAACCGAGTTCGCCACGTGTTGAATCACTCCGCTGATATCCCAAACCGTCAGGTTCCTCACGGAGTGTTCGATGCGGGCCGGAAGGGTACCCTCGAGGTGGTCGATGAGGCGTGGGCGATCGCCCAGCGGGGGGGCGGTGACGTCACGTTCTCATGGCAGGGCTCGAGAACGACCTATACGGTCAACATGGGGCGCAGAATTGGATTCGTTGGGGGTGCGCCGGGCGCTGCCCTGGGCAACCCAGCCGCGTATCATGTTCGCATTGTGCTTCAAGGCAACGATGTTATCACTGCGTACCCCATTATCCCGTGAGCGCATCATGCTCTTCCTCGAAACTACATGTCCCATCTGCGGTACCGGAGCGAGGGGCTTCCGTCTCTGCGACGATCAGTCGACTGTCGTCGTCATGTGCGACGAATGCGACTCGCTCTGGCTCGATGCCGGGCGTCTCGATCAGTCGGACGTGGTGTACGCGGAGCCGCCCGAGTTCCGGGTTCCGGGGTTGTCGTGCTCCATTGCGAAATCGCGATGGGCAACGCGAGCAGAGGTGGAATCGGCCGGCTGGGGCGACCTCGTCGCTGGCGAGGGTGTCGCGCTCGACGGTGGCTAGGCTGGCTTGGGGCGGGCAAGGCTTGGGGGGCCACGTCCTGAGGCATGACACTGACGATCCACAGCGGCACCTGCCACATGGGGTCTTCGATGCCGGGCGGAAAGGTACCCTTGAGGTGATAGACGAGGCTTGGGCGATCGCCCAGAGCGATCCCTCGAGGGTTACCTTCGTTTGGCAAGGATCGAAGACGGTCTACACTATCGACATGGGACGTCGAGTCGGCTTCGTTGGAGGGGCCCCGGGCGCAGCGCTGGGAAATCCAGCAGCCTTCCACGTCAAGCTCGTACTCAAAGGGACCGACGTCGTCACCGCCTACCCTGTAATCCCTTAGAGGTACGGATCCATGTTCTATGTCGCCAATGGATGCTCCTTGTGCGGTGAGGGTGTTAGAGGCTTTCGCTTGTGCCGTGACGGCACGACGGTCGTGGTGATGTGCGACGAATGCGACTCGGTCTGGGTCGATGCGAATCAGCTTGATCGTTCCAGAATGCTGGACATTGAGCCGCCCGACTACCAGGTTCCCGGGTCGCCGTGCTCCCTGGCGGGAACCAGGTGGGCGACACGAGCGGAGATCGAAGCCGCCGGGTGGGGCAGCCTGATCGCCGGCGAGTGGCAGGCCTTCGACGAGCGAGGCAAACGCTGATAGGTGCGTCGAGTGAGCTCAGCTGCCGCGGTAGGTCGAGTAGCCGAACGGCGAGAGCAGGAGCGGGACGTGGTAGTGGGCGGCGCCGTCGGTGACGACGAACTGGATCTCGGCCACCGGGAAGAAGCCGTCGGAGTCGGTGGCGTCGAAGTAGGCGTCGGTGTCGAACGAGATGCGGTAGCGGCCGGGCTGGACCGGGCCCGGCGG
>JAIOII010000123.1 GCA_019912685.1 Kofleriaceae bacterium | reverse complement strand
GTCGCGGTCGGCAACCACGTCGTGCGCGCGGCGGTGCCGGGCGTCGTCGGCGACGTCCAGGTCCGCCTCGGCGACTACGTCACCGCCACGACGCGCCTCACCACGATCGCCGGCGAGGAGGGCGGCCTCGAGCTGACCGTCGGCGTGCCGGCGGTGCGCGCCCGCGGCCTCGCGACCGGCACGCCGGTCGAGCTCCTGGGCGAGGACGGCGCGGTCCTGCTCACGAGCCCGTCCTTCTTCGTCGCGCCCGAGGCCGATCCGCGCACGCAGCTGGTCGCGGTGAAGGCGATCTTCAAGGAGGACATCGGGCTCCGCCCGAGCGAGCTGGTGCGCGCCCGCGTCGTGTACTCCGTCGGGACCGCCCTCCAGGTGCCGGCGCTCGCCGTCGTGCGCCAGAGCGGACAGGCGTTCGTCTACGTCGTCGTCGAGCGCGAGGGCAAGCAGGTGGTCGAGCGCCGCCTCGTGCAGCTCGGCGCCCTCGGCCCGCGCGGCTACATCGTCGAGAGCGGGCTCGTCGCCGGCGATCGCATCGCGGTGTCGTCGATCCAGATGCTGCGCGACGGCGCGCCCGTCGTGATCAAGCCGGCGGCGCCGGCGCCCACCAAGGCCGCCAGGGCGAACTGATGTTCGTCGACTTCTTCATCCGCCGCCCGGTGTTCGCGTCGGTGTGCGCGATCATCATCACGCTCGCGGGCGCGCTCGCGATCCCTGGGCTGCCGGTCGCGCAGTACCCCGATCTCGCGCCGCCGCAGGTCACGGTGACCGCGGTGTACGTCGGCGCCAGCTCCGACGTCGTCGAGAGCGCGGTCACGATCCCGCTCGAGCAGGAGCTGAACGGCGTCGAGGGCATGAAGTACATCTCCTCGACCAGCTCGAACGACGGCATCGCCAGCATCACGATCACGTTCGAGCCGACCCGCGACCTCGAGATCGCCGCCGTCGACGTGCAGAACCGCGTCGCGCGCGCCGCCGCCCGGCTGCCGGCGCAGGTGAACCAGGCCGGCATCGTCGTCAACAAGGCGTCGAACCAGCTGCTCGCCGGCTTCGGCTTCTACTCCGACGACGACCGCTACGATCCCGGCTTCATCTCCAACTACCTCGACGTCTACGTGAAGGACGCGATGAAGCGCATCCCCGGCGTCGGCGAGGTCCGCATCTTCGGCGAGCGCAAGTTCGCGATGCGGGTGTGGCTGGATCCGGCGCGGCTCGCCAGCCGCAAGCTGACGGCGCAGGACGTCCAGCGCGCGCTCGTCGAGCAGAACCTCCAGGTCGCCGCCGGGCAGATCGGCCAGCCGCCATCGTCGCCCGACCAGTCGTACCAGTTCGCGGTGCGCGCGCAGGGGCGGCTCGTCGAGCCCGGCGAGTTCGGTGACATCGTCGTGCAGCGCGGCGAGAACGGCGAGCTGGTGCGCCTGCACGACGTCGCCCGCGTCGAGCTCGGCGCGGAGAACTACGGCCAGGGCCTCATGTTCAACGGCCACCCCGGCGCCGGCCTCGGCATCTTCCAGCTCCCCACCGCCAACGCGCTCGAGGTGCGCGACGCGGTCACGCGCGAGCTCGTGCGGCTGTCGAAGGCGTTCCCGCCGGGCCTGAAGTACGGCGCCGGCAACGACGCGACCCTCGCCGTCCGCCAGTCGATCAACGAGGTGATGCTGACGCTGGCCGAGGCGATCGGCCTGGTCATCCTCGTCATCTTCCTGTTCCTGCACGGCTGGCGCAGCGTCCTCATCACCGCGCTCACGCTGCCGGTGTCGCTGGTCGGCACCTTCGCCTTCGTGCAGCTCTTCGGCTTCTCGATCAACACGCTGACCCTCTTCGGCCTGACCCTCGCGACCGGCCTCGTCGTCGACGACGCGATCGTCGTGATCGAGAACATCGAGCGCATCATGCACGAGCGCTCGATGCCGGCGCGCGCGGCGGCCGCCGCCGCGATGAAGGAGGTCGCCGGCGCGGTCGTCGCCATCGGCATCGTGCTCTCGGCGGTGTTCGTGCCGGTCTCGTTCTTCCCCGGCACCACCGGCGCGATCTACCGCCAGTTCGCCCTCACCATCGCCGCGTCGGTCGGCATCTCGACCTTCGTCGCGCTCACGCTGACGCCGGCCCTCTCCGCGCTGCTCCTGAAGGAGCAGCCCGGCAAGAAGCTCTTCCTGTTCCGCGCCGTCGACGCGGCGCTCGACCGCGCGCGGCGGCTCTACGCCGCCACGCTGCGCCGGCTCCTGCGCTGGCCGGTGCTCGTCGCGATCGTCTTCGTCGGCTGCCTGGTGGGCACGGTGATGCTCTACCGCTCGGTGCCCACCGGCTTCATCCCCGACGAGGATCAGGGCTACCTCATCATCTCGGTCCAGGGTCCCGACGGCATGTCGTTCGCCGACAACCGGAAGGTGGTCCGCGAGGTCGGGCAGGTGCTCGACGGCTTCCCCGAGGTGAAGGCGAAGTTCATGGTGTCGGGCTTCTCGTTCGCCGGCACCGGCTCGCACCTCGCGACGATCTTCGTGCCGCTCCACCACTGGGATCAGCGCACCCGCCCCGAGCAGTCGGTCGCCGGCATCGTGCAGCGGCTGCGCGGCCCGCTGTCGAAGATCGGCAAGGCGCGCGTGACGCCGTTCCAGCCGCCGACGATCCGCGGCGTCGGCTCGGTCGGCGGCTTCCAGCTCATCGTCGAGGACACGATGGTCGGCCGCTCACTCGACGACCTCGCGGGCGCGACCGGCGCGCTCGTCGCCGCCGCCAACCAGGACCCGCGGCTGCGCGGCATCTTCACGTCGTTCACCGCCAACACGCCGATCCTGAACGTCGAGGTCGACCGCCCGCGCGCCAAGGCGCTCGGGGTCCCGGTCGACCAGCTCTACGGGACGCTGCAGCTCTTCATGGGCAGCCAGTACGTCAACGACTTCAACTACGCCAACCGCACGTACCGCGTGTACGTGCAGGCCGACGCGCCGTTCCGTGACGATCCGCAGGACATCGGCAACTACCACGTGCGCAACGAGGCCGGCGAGATGGTGCCGATGGACGGCCTGACGCGCGTGACGCCGCAGATCTCGGCGCAGGTGATCCGCCGCTACAACCTGTTCCGCTCGGCCGAGATCAACGGCCAGAGCGCGCCCGGCGTGTCGTCGGGCGAGGCGCTCGCCGCGATGGAGGCGCTCGCCGCGCGCACGCTGCCCGAGGGTATGGCCACCGAGTGGACCGGCATCAGCCTCGAGCAGAAGCAGTCGGGCGGCCAGACCCTCCTCATCTTCGGCCTCGGCATCGTGTTCGTCTTCCTCGTGCTCGCGGCGCAGTACGAGAGCTTCAAGCTGCCCTTCGTGATCATCCTGGCGGTGCCGCTCGCGATCCTCGGCGCCCTCGGCCTCCAGGTCGCGCGCGGCCTGGTCAACGACGTGTTCTGCCAGATCGGCCTGGTCATGCTCGTCGGCCTCGCCAGCAAGAACGCGATCCTCATCGTCGAGTTCGCGGAGCAGCTGCGCCGCGCCGGCCGCAGCCCGGTCGACGCCGCGATCGAGGCCGCCGCGATCCGCCTGCGCCCGATCCTCATGACGTCGATCGCGTTCCTCCTCGGCGTCGTGCCGCTCATGATCGCGTCGGGCGCCGGCGCCGCCTCGCGCAACTCGCTCGGCACCACCGTCTTCGGCGGCATGTTCGTCTCGACCGTGGTGAACCTCGTCTTCATCCCGGCGATCTACGTCCTGGTCCGCGGAAGAAACGGCGCGCGCGCGGCTGCCTGATCGAACTGACCAGGCGATCAGCCTGATCGAGTCGTGGGGGCACAGCGATCTCGCGCGAATAGGGGCGGCATGCCGCCTGCACGGTGCTGCCGCCATGCACCGCCCATTGCAGCTTGCTGCCGTCGTGCTCCTGGTGTCGGCCTGTGTGGGTCGGGAGGATCCGCTTGATCTCGGCGATGTCGAGGACGAGGTCCTGACGCGCGACCATCGCAACCCCAGCACCGGGGGCAGCGCGCACACGATCGAGACCAGCACGATCATGGAGCTCCCGGTCGCGCTCACGGCCGGCCGTCGCGTCACGTACGAGACCCGGAATCGCAGCGCGGGTTCCGATCCGGTGTTGCACCTGCTCGCGCCGGTCACCAAGAACGGGCCGGTCAACGAGGTCGCCAGGGATGACGACAGCGCCGGTGACTACAATGCGCGCTTGACGTTCGTGCCCGCCACGAGCGGCACCTATCGTCTGGTGGTACGTGCGGCGTGGAAGGGCAAGGGCGGCACGGCGGATCTGTTGCGCGACCGGAGCGTCTTCTGGCCCGGGATGCCGTTCGGCGGCGGCTTCCAGCGGTTCGAGGACCTGCGCGCCGACGAGGAGCTGATCACGGTGCCGCTGCCCAACGGCACCCATCACCACACCCTCTTCCTCGTCGACGACGACGGCCGGATCTTCGAGCGCCATGAAAGCGCTCCCAACCAGAGCGTCACGCGTCGGTTCACCTCGGCGCTGAGCGTCGCCGTCGCCATGGTCGGGCCCAACGGAATCAACCCCGGTGGTCCGCTGCGCCTCGTGCGCAACGACCACCGTCTCGCTCTCCATGATCCTGACGAGGACCTCCTCGGCACCGAGCTCGAGGCATCGATCGGAACCTGCTCGCGGACCACCGATTCGGTCGGCAACTTCGAGTGCAGCAGCGCCGCCGACATGCGCGACACCGATGGCGACGGGCTACGCGACGATATCGAGCTGCTGGGAAAGGTCACGTCGACGCCGTATCAGTTCCTGCCTCGCTGGGGCGCCGATCCGCGCCACAAGGATCTCTTCCTCGAGGTCGACTTCCTCGCAGCGGACGACGTCGAACCCACGCGGAAGCTTTCGCCCGAGGACGCGCGGGCCATCGCGACGGCGTTCGGAGACCCCGAGACCCATACGCTCTACCGCCTGATCAATGCCATGACCCTGCGCAACCCCGATTTCGAGCCTGGCATCCGGCTTCACTTCGATCTCGGGACTGCGCCAACCGACCCCGCCGACGCCACGCTCTATGGCAACTGGGGCGGCCACAACCGGGTACCCCCGGTCTGCTCGGGTTCCACGTGCGTTCGCGCCCATGCCATCGACGTGTGGTCGGAGCAGATGCACGTCAACCGGCTGGGCGTGTTCCACTACCTCGGCGGCACGCCCGGTGCGGTCACGCGGACGGAAGCGCGCCACGTCGCCAACAACATCCCGCTCGACAGCGCGCACAACGCCGCGCACGAGACGGGGCACAGCCTCGGTCTCGGGCACAACGGTCCGTTCGACGGCGAGCCGATCGACGCGAACTGCAAGCCGACGTATCCGAGCCTGATGAACTACGCGTACGGGGGCTGGGACGGGTTCTCCGATGGTGAAGGCATCTCGTCCATCAACAACGTCTCGCTGAACGAGGACTTCGCGGTGAATCCCAGCACGACCAAGGGAGCCGGGTTCCTCACCCATCTGGCGACGCAGTTCGACTACGACGTCGACTACGTCGATGGTCACGTGGACTGGAACCGCGACGGCATCTACTCCGCCGCACCGGTGCGCGCATATGCCAACAACGACGGCTCGGGGTGCGAGTTCACCAAGTACAACCTCGCACCTCTGACCAGCGTGTCGACGGCTTCCCCCGCGCTGGTACGACTCGGCAACTACACCTTCATGCTCTCGCTCGATCAGGACGGCGAGCTCGCCATCGAGTACACCACCGACGATCTGAGCTGTCCCACGCCGGCAACCTATGGCTGCGGATCGCCGCCGCTGCGCTGGTGGTCGAACGAGGCATGGCTGGACGACATGGTGGCGTTCGACGCCCACCGGATCGTCGAAGGTGGCGTCCAGAAGATCCTCATCGTCTACCGCGACGACGGAGGGACTCTCTACGAGACCAAGTTCACGATGATCCCTTTCGGCTTCTCGACGCCGCAGGAGCTCGCCACGGCCTCCACGGCGGTTGACGAGCTGTCGCTGGCGGGCGACGAGTCGCGCGTCTACCTCGCGTACAAGCGCAGCGACACCGGTCGCCCGATGCTGAAGGTTCGCACGCTCGGTTACTGGGCGCCGGATGAGGAGGTGCGCGGTTCGGACGGCAACCTGCTGGTACCGATGGGCGCCGGCGTCTCTCCGGCCTTGCTCGAGGCGGGTCCCGGCGCGAACCGCACGCTGTACGCCGCGTTCTCGTACGAGTTCCGGCTGCGGCTCTACACCTTCGATCCCGTGAGCCGTCGGTTCAGCCGGAGCCCGTGGGACACCATGGAGGACATGGATCGAATCACCGGCAAGCCGGCGCTCGCGTGGGTACCGATGCCGGCGGGCGGCCCCCTGCCGGGCCGCCTCTACCTGTTCTCGCTCAGGTCTCCCGAGGGCGCGCCGCAAGACACGGTCGTCGAGGATCGGATGCTCGTCGCGAACCACGTGTGGGGAGGTAACCACCTCATCGGGCTCAGCGACGCTGGCGAGCACCAGAGCAGCTCGCTCCGCGGGTACGGGCTCGATCTCCTGTTCGAGCCGGGCGTCGACACCAACCTTCGGCTGCTCCTGGCGCGCAAGCAGCAGGAGGACGGTGGGAGTCAATCACCTCGGCACGTCGAGCTGCGCCCGAAGGCCGATGGCATCATCGACTTCGAGCAGCGCAACTGGAACGACTGGGAGATCATGCGCGTGGAGCTGTGCAACACGCTCGTGAGCGCCGGAAGCACAGGCCTCGGGTGCCCCACGTGGATCTGGTGAGCGCCCGTCGCGGAAGAAACCGCGCGCGCAGCTCGGCCAGCGTCCGGGGTAGGTGGGGGACGACCGAGCACGGGAATCTCGGCATGTGTCACTGACCGCGCCGCTGCGACGGTGCGACATGCCGTCGCGAACCCTTTTCGTCAGAGTAGGCTCCAATGGCCCCATGTGCAGAGCGACAACGTGCAGGAAGTGCGGCCGCCCCGGCTGGGCCGGTTGTGGAGCCCATGTCGAGCAGGTGCTGGGTCACGTCCCGGTGGCCGAGCGCTGCCGGTGCCGCGAGCAGGCGTCGCCATCCGGCGAGGGCGGCTTCCTGAAGTCGCTGCGCGGCCTCTTCGGAAAGTGAGCCTGCGCGCGCGGTGAACCGGCCTCCACTTGACCCGCGTCAAGTGCGCGGGACGTCCGGCGGAATCCTTTCGGCCGCGACCGACTCTCACGCGGCATGTCCAAGGAGCTCACCATCACCCTCACCGGCGGCGCCCGCGTCGACGCCGCCGTCGATGGCTTCATCATCCGCACCGACCAGGCCGTCTCGGCGGGCGGCACGGCGAGCGCGCCGGAGCCGTTCACGCTGTTCCTCGCGTCGCTCGGCACGTGCGCCGGCATCTATGTCGCGAGCTTCTGTCGCAGCCGCGCCATCCCCACCGACGGCATCCGGCTCGTCCAGCGGGTGATCGACGATCCGGCGACGCGCCGTCCTCGCGAGATCCGCATCGACGTCCACGTCCCCGGAGACTTCCCGGTCGAGTATCGCGACGCGGTCGCGCGCGCCGCCGCGGCCTGCAAGGTGAAGAAGGTGCTCGCCGATCCACCCGCGTTCGCGATCGCCACGGTGGTCGACGAGCCGCCGGCCACGGCGTGGCGCAGCGATGCGGCGGAGGTCAGTCCGCGGCCGTGATCGTCATCAGCGCCGCCGCCGCAGGCGCGACGCTGATCGCGTCGAGGCCGCCGGCGCCCAGCACGTCGAGGCGATCGAAGGCGTCGGCGAGGGTGATGCGGACGAGGGCCGGAAGACCCGTCACGACCACCGCGCCGGAGTCGGCACCGACGGCGATGTTGTCGTTCGAGGGCGAGCCGATGACAGTGACGACGTCCTGCAGGCCGTCGGGCGCGCCCACGCTGCCGAGGTCGAGGTCGACCTGGGTCACCGCGGTGCCGGTGAGGTCACCGACCTGGATGAGGTCGTTGCCGCCGCGGGCCGGCACCATGATCCGCTCGATGCCGCCGGTGTCGGTGGTGACGGTGCCGACGTTGCGCAGGACCAGCGCGCGGCCGGCGCTGGCGCGCAGCTCGAGGACCTCGCCGACGTTCGCCGCGTTGAACACGAGCGTGTCGCTGCCGGCGTCGCCGTCGATCACGTCGCTCGCGTCGCCCGGATTCCACACGAAGGTGTCGTTGCCATCGCCCAGGATCACCTGGTCGCTGCCCGGGCGGCCCTGGACCACGTCGTCGTCGGGGCCGCCGATGAGGACGTCGGCCGCGTAGCCGCCGGTGATCGTGTCGTTGCCGTCGCCGCCGTCGAGGTGGAGCGGGGTCGTGACCGAGCCGACGGTCGTGATCGTGTCGTCCCCGCCATGGCCGAGGACGCGTACGTCGACGACCTCGGGCGCGGTCGCCAGGACGTTCCAGCCGCCGCCGTCGTAGACGCTGCTGGTGCCGTCTCTGATGACGGTGAGCGTGTCGGCCGCGGCGGTGCCGTTGATCTGCAGCCGGCCCCCGCGCACGACCAGGCGATCGATCGCCGGCTCGCCGCGGCGCACGCGGACCAGGGCGCCGAGCCCGGTGGCGGCGACCGCGTCGCCATCGGTGGCCACGTCGATCACGTCGCCGGCGACGCCGTCGATCACGACGTGGTCGGCGAGGGCATCTCCGGTCCCGTCTCCGTACATCGCGAGGTCGACGTTCACCTGGCTCACGCCCGTCGCGTGCAACGGCCCCACGGTGACGACGTCGCTGCCGCCGCGGCTGGTCAGGTCGATCCGCTCGACGGAGCCGAGATCGAGGGCGATGACGGCCACGTTGCGGAGCACGCGGACGCGCCCGTCGACCCCTCGCACGTCGAGGAGCTCGTCGATGTTCGCGCCGCTGAACGCCAGGGTGTCGCTGCCGCCCTCGCCCTCGACGACGTCGTTGCCGCCGCCGGGGTTCCACACGAACGTGTCGTCGCCGTCGCCGAGCAGCACGGTATCGGCGGCGTAGCGGCCATCGATGATGTCGGCGCCGGGGCCGCCGCGGAGGAGGTCGGGGCCGGGGCCGCCCACGATCGTGTCGTTGCCCGCGCCACCATCGATCGCGACCGGCGCCGCGTCGCTCACGTTCGTCACGATCTGGTCGTCGCCGTCGTTGCCGTTCACCGTGACGGCGATCGCCGGCGCGGGCGCGACCAGGACCGAGAAGCCGCCTCCATCGTAGACCCGCCCGGTCCCGTCACTCACGATGTTCATCACGTCGGGACCGTCGGTTCCGTCGATGTCGATCCGGTCGCCGCCTCCGCCGTCGATGACGAGGCGATCGTGGGCGGGCTCGCCGTTGCGGACGCGCACCTCGGTGGCGAGACCGGACGCCAGCACGGCGCCGCCGTCGAGCGAGACCGAGAGGTGGTCGGCGCCCGCGGTGCCGTTCAGCACCACCAGATCGGCCAGGCCGTCGCCCTGCGCAGGATCGATGTCGGAGAGATCGATGTCGATCCGCGCGATGGCCGCCGCGGTCAGATCGTCGATGGTGATGCGATCGGCTCCGCCCCGCGCGTGGAGGTCGACCAGCTCCAGCCCGTGGCTATCGACCACGACCGCGCCGACGTCGCGGCTCAGGCGGAGGTGATCGTCCGCGACGGCGAAGCCGATCGTCTCGCCGACGCTGGCGCCATGAAACATCAGCCGGTCGAGGCCGCCGCCGCCTTCGATGACGTCGCTGCTGTCGCCGGGATTCCACGTGACCGTGTCGTCGCCGTCACCCAGATCGACCGTGTCGGTTCCCCGGCCGGGGAACACGGCGTCGTGGCCGGTGCCGCCCTGGATGTGCTCCGGACCGATACCTCCGATGATGGTGTCGTTGCCGGCGCCGCCGCGGATGGTCACGGCCTCCTCGAGCGTGAAGGCGGCGACCAGCTCGTCCATCCTGATGACGTCGTCGCCGCCGCCGGCATCGACGAGGATCCGCTCGAACGTCGCGCGGTCGAACTGGAGCTCGGCGGTGCCGTCGCTGCCGACGTCGACCTCGAGCCGACCGGTCGCGCCGACGCGCAACGTCACGCTCGACGCCGCGCTGGTGCCCGTGATCGAGAGCTGACGGTTCTTGACGGAGCCCTTGTACGAGACGCGCGCCGCCTGCTCGGTGTCGTCGAGATCGGGATCATCTTCCGATTCGAGACACGCGGATGCGACGAGCAAGGGGACGAGAACGAACGCGAGATGGTGCAGCTTGGACATGGGTGCGAGACCTGAGCGGACGCGCTGACCCGCGGGTCAGCGCATCGCGCGGAAAGGAAGGGGGGCGACCACCGCTCGGGCGAGCGGTGGTCGCCGGTCGAGGTCAGAGCTTCGGCGAGGCCTTGTTGACCTTCGTCGTGAAGCTCAGCCCACCGGACACGCTGCGGAGCTCGTTCGCGGTGACGACGCGAACAGCCGGCTCGCTGTCCTCGGTCGAGTGGGTGGCGGGGAGGGGGGACGGCTTCATCAATTTCTTCTGCATGAGTGACTCCTTGTGCCTCCCCCGCATTGCACCCGCGGTGCCAGCGCGTGTTCGACGCGAACACCACGGGTTGTGCTCCGCGGATCCCCCCGCCCGAGCGAGCTGCGCGCGCAGACTGCTCGGTCAGCGTCCCCGACGGTCGATGAGCTCAGGCGCGCCCGATCGCGACGAGCGCGTCGATCGGCTCCTGGTTCACCAGCGCGGACCGCGCGCGATCGTCGCCGCGCGCGGCGAGCGGGACGAGCACGCGGTCGCGGAGCCAGCGCGCGACGGGGTTCGTGAGCTCGGCGAGCGCGCCGAGGCGCGCGGCGGTGGTCGCGACGCGCCGGAC
>JAIOII010001223.1 GCA_019912685.1 Kofleriaceae bacterium | reverse complement strand
CGCTCGGCATCGCGTTCGCGCGGCCGACGAGCGGCCGCCGCCGGCTCCTGGTCGCGGCCGGCGCCGTCATCGGCGCGACCGTGCTCGACATCATGGCCCGCCGCCGGCTGGCGGCCGACCCCAACCGCGCGGTCCGCGTCGGCCAGCGCACGCGCATCGGCAAGGCGGTGACGATCGACGCCGAGCCCGAGCAGATCTACGCGTTCTGGCGCGGGCTCCAGGACCTGCCGATCATCTTCCCGCACCTCGGCGAGGTCGAGCCGCTCGACGACCTGCGCTCGCGATGGACGGCGAAGGGGCCGAAGGGCACGCCGCTGCGGTGGGAGTCGCGCATCATCGACGATCAGCCGGGACAGCTGCTCGCGTGGGCGACCGACGGTGGACCGTTCGAGTCCGACGGCGTCGTCCACTTCCTGCGCGCGCCCGGCGGGCGCGGCACCGAGGTCGTGGTCGAGATGGAGTACCACGTCGTCGGCGGCGGGCTGGGCCGCGCGGCCGCGTTCGGCATGGGGCTCGAGCCCGGCGTCGAGCTCGAGAAGGGCCTGCGCCGGCTCAAGCAGATGTTCGAGATCGGCGAGATCATGGTCGCCCGTCCGCCCCACGCGCGAGGAGGTCTGTGATGCGCGCCGTGTGCTGGAAAGGCAAGCAGCACGTCCAGGTCGACCGCGTGGACGATCCGATGATCCTGATGGGCGGCGACGCGATCGTGAAGATCTCGTCGACCGCGATCTGCGGCTCGGATCTCCACCTCTACAACGGCTACATGCCGACGATGCAGAAGGGCGACATCCTCGGCCACGAGTTCATGGGCGAGGTGGTCGACGTCGGCCCGCAGGTGCGCAACCTGCGCGTCGGCGACCGCGTCGTGGTCCCCTTCCCCATCGCGTGCGGCCGCTGCGCGTCGTGCCGCGAGGGGCTGACGTCGCTGTGCGAGAACTCGAACCCGAACGCGCACATCGCGGAGAAGATGCTCGGGCACTCGCCGGCCGGGATCTTCGGCTACTCGCACATGCTCGGCGGGTTCGCCGGCGGCCAGGCCGAGTACGCGCGCGTGCCGTTCGCCGACGTCGGACCGATCAAGGTCCCGGAGGAGCTCACCGACGACCAGGTGCTCTTCCTGTCCGACATCTTCCCGACCGGCTACATGGGCGCGGAGATGTGCGACATCCAGCCCGGCGACGTCGTCGCGGTGTGGGGCGCAGGACCGGTGGGCCAGCTCGCGATCGCGAGCGCGAAGCTGCTGGGTGCCGAGCGCGTGATCGCCATCGATCGCTTCCCGTACCGGCTCGAGATCGCGCGCAGCCGGGCGGGCGCCGACGAGGTGCTGAACTACGAGGAGATCGACGTCCTCGACGCGCTCAAGCTCCTCACCGGCGGGCGCGGCCCCGACGCGTGCATCGACGCGGTCGGCCTCGAGGCCCACGGCCACGGGCCGCTGTTCGCGATCGACAAGATGAAGCAGCGACTGCGCCTCGAGACCGATCGCCCGACGGCGCTGCGGCAGGCGATCATGGCGTGCAAGAACGGCGGCATCGTGTCGGTGATCGGCGTGTACGGCGGCTTCGTCGACAAGTTCCCGATCGGCTCGATCATGAACCGCTCGATCACGCTGCGCACCGGCCAGTGCCACGTGCACCGCTACCTGCCGAAGCTCCTCGCCCACATCCAGAACGGCGACCTCGATCCGAGCTTCATCATCACGCACCGCATGTCGCTCGACGACGCGGCGCGCGGCTACGACACGTTCGTGCACAAGGCCGACGACTGCCTGAAGGTCGTGCTCACGACCTAGCGCGTTCTCCGACGAGAGGGTGAACGTCACGACGCCGCCGGCTCGAGGCGCCGGCGGCGTCGTGGCGGTTCGCGATGTCACTCGACGTTCGACGATTTGCCCCCACGGCGGCCGGGACCCCGGGTAGCCTGGCGCGGATGAGGGCCACGGGATACCTCTTGTGCGCGGCGCTGCCGTTCGCCGCATGCGGCGGTGACGACGGCGGCGACGGCGATGCGCCCGACGCCGCGCTGCCGGCATGGCGGCGCGACCTGCCGCCGTCGAGCGTCATGGCCACGCCGCGCGGCCTCCAGGCGGCGCGCGGCATCATCCACCTGCACTCGCCGTACTCGCACGACGCGTGCGATGGCGACCCGCGCCCGGGTGGGGCCGTCGACGAGGCGTGCCTCGCCGACCTGCGCGCCGCGCTCTGCGACACGCGCCAGGACTACGCCGCGCTCACCGACCACGACGACTCCATGGCCGGCGAGGACTTCGACACGCTGTTCGTGCGGCGCGGATGATGTGCCCCGACGGGCCGGGCCCGCTCGTCACCGTCGGCGGCGAGAACCCGATCATGCCGATCATGCTCGACCGCCACGTCACCGGCACGGTCGAGGAGCGGCGCGCGATCTACAACGGCGACGACGCGGCGGCGGTGGCCGCGATGCGCGACGCCGGCGCGACGATCTGGATCCCGCACACCGAGGGCCGCACCACGGCCGAGCTCCTCGCGCTCGCGCCCGACGGCATCGAGATCTACCAGCTCCACGCCAACATCGATCCCGACATCCGCGCCGAGGAGCTCGGCCTGCCGGCGTCGGGCGCGATCCAGGCGGTGGTCGAGTTCGCCGACACCAACCCGGGCGGCCCCGAGCCCGACCTCGCCATCCTCTCGTTCCTGGCGCCGAACACCCCGTCGCTCGCGCGCTGGGACGAGCTGCTCGCCGCCGGGCGCCGGGTCGCCGGCTCGGGCGGCACCGACGCGCACCAGAACGCCTTGCCGATCACGCTGAAGGACGGCGAGCGCGGCGACTCGTACCGGCGGATGCTGCGCTGGTTCTCGAACGTCGCGCTGGTCGCCGACCGCACCGACGTCGCGCAGATCGAGGCGGCGCTGCGCGCCGGGCGCATGTTCGTCGTGTTCGAGATCATGGGCACGCCGGTCGGCTTCGACGCGCGCGCCGTCGCCGGTCAGAGCGTCACCGAGCTGGGCGGCGAGGTGGCGGCGAGCGCGGGCGCGACCCTCGAGGTGACGGTCCCGACGATCCACGAGCTGCCGGCCGAGCTCCCGGCGCCGGAGATCACCGCCCGCGTCGTGCGGGTCACCGCGGCCGGGGCGACCGTCGTGGCCTCCGGGGCCGGTCCGACCCTCTCGGCGCCGCTCGACGTCGCCGGCGCCTATCGCGTGGAAGTGAGCATCCGCCCTCGCCACTGGGGACCCTACCTGCGTCAGCTCGGCCCGGGGTATGCGGAGGCGGAGCACCCGTGGATCTACGCCAGCCCGATTTATGTGGTCCCGTAACCGGCGGGGGCGCGCTACGATCCCGGCGTGCGTGCCGGGCTCGCCGCGATCATCGTCGGTAGTGCGCTGAGCAGCGCGGCCTGCTTCACGTCGGTCGCCGACGAGAGCTGCCGCACCGATCGCGACTGCGGCGACCTCGTGTGCACGCGCGTCGGGGAGTGCGCGAGCACCTCGAGCGTGTACGCGCTGCGCATCGAGTGGACGGTGAACGGGGTGACCACCGACCAGGCGGGGACCTGCGACGGCGTCGGCGAGCTCGAGCTCGCGATCTCGGATCCCACCGGCGGCGGCCAGCACGCCGTACGCCCTGTGCCGTGCGCGGCGGGCTCGTTCTTCTTCGACAAGCTGCCCGTCGGCTACACCGAGGTGGCGATCACCGCGTACAGCACGACCGGCGGCTTCCTCGACTCGACCCGTGGTACCGCGGTCGGATCGAGCGGGGTCCTGCGCCTCGATCTCCGCCCGTAGCCTCCGCCCGTAGCGCACCAGCACAGTTGCGAAATGCAACATGAATTCGGCGCGCCCGGTGTGGCGGGAGCGGCCGTGGGTGGCTATCGTGCCCGTCGCATGACGACCACGGAATCGGCTCTCATGAAGACCCCGGATCGGGCGCGGGTCGAGACGCACGACGAGGCGCCGTCGACCACCGTCGAGGAGCTGGCGCCGCTGTACCGCCAGATGCTCGCCATCCGGCGGCTCGAGGAGGCGTCGGCCAAGGCGTACTCGCAGGGCAAGATCGGCGGCTTCCTCCACCTCATCATCGGTCAGGAGGCGGTGTGCACCGGCGCGATCGCCGCGCTCGAGCCCGAGGACTACGTCGTCGCGACGTACCGCGAGCACGGCCACGCCTACGCCAAGGGCGTCGCGGCGCGGCCGATCCTGGCCGAGCTCTACGGCAAGAAGACCGGGCTCGTGAAGGGGCTCGGCGGCTCGATGCACCTCTTCGACCGCGCGACCAACTTCCTCGGCGGCTACGGCATCGTCGGCGGCCACGTGCCGATCGCCGCCGGCGCCGCGTTCGCGTCGAAGTACCGCGGCGACGGGCGCGTGACGCTCTGCTTCTTCGGCGAGGGCGCGTCGACGATCGGCGGCTTCGCCGAGGGCCTGTCGCTGGCGGCCCTGTGGAAGCTGCCGGTCGTGCTCATCTGCGAGAACAACCAGTACTCGATGGGCACCCCGCTCTACCGCTCGCTCGCGGTCGAGGACGTGTCGATGCGCGCGCTCGCCCACGGCATGCCGCGCGACCGCTTCGACGGCGACGACGTCATCAAGGTGAAGCGGCGCATCGCCGAGGCGGTCGAGCGCGCCCGTGAGACCGGCGAGCCCTCGCTCGTCGAGGTGATCACGTATCGCTTCCGCGGGCACTCGATGAGCGACCCCGGCCTCTACCGCACCAAGGACGAGGTCGAGGAGTGGCGGCGGCGCGACCCGCTCAACCGGGCGCGCGCGCGGCTCGTCGATCTCGGCATGAGCGAGGAGAAGCTCGCCGCGCTCGAGGAGGACGTCAAGGCCGAGATCGAGGACGCGGTGCGGTTCGCCGAAGAGAGCCCGCCCGCCGACGACTATCTCTCGTACGTGGAGAAGGTGTAGCCGTGCCGGTCATCAGCATGCGCGAAGCGCTCAACCAGGCGATGCGCGAGGAGATGGAGCGCGACGCCAGCGTCTTCATCATGGGCGAGGAGGTCGGCCACTACAACGGCGCCTACAAGGTGACCCAGGGGCTGCTCCAGCGCTTCAGCGAGCGCCGCGTCGTCGACGCGCCGATCGCGGAGATGGGCTTCGCCGGCATCGGCGTGGGCGCGGCGATGGTCGGGCTGCGCCCGATCATCGAGTTCATGACCTTCAACTTCTCGCTGGTCGCGATCGATCAGATCATCAACAACGCCGCCAAGATCTTCCAGATGAGCGGCGGCCAGTACCACATCCCGATCGTGTTCCGCGGCCCGAGCGGCCCGGCGGTCCAGGTCGGCTCGCAGCACTCGCAGGCGCTCGAGTCGTTCTACGCCCACGTGCCCGGGCTCAAGGTCGTGATGCCGTCGACGGCGTACGACGCCAAGGGGCTGCTCAAGACGGCGATCCGCGATGACAACCCGGTCGTGTTCATGGAGGGCGAGACCCTCTACGGCATGACGTGGGACGTGCCCGAGGACGAGTACACGATCCCGCTCGGCGTCGGCGACGTGAAGCGCGAGGGCCAGCACGTCACGCTGGTCGCGTGGTCGCGCATGGTGCACGTGTGCCTCGAGGCGGCGAAGGTGCTGGCCAGGGAGGAGATCGAGTGCGAGGTCGTCGATCCGCGCACGCTGCGCCCGCTCGATCACGCGATCATCAACGAGAGCGTGAAGAAGACGGGGCGGTGCGTGATCGTCGAGGTCGGCTGGCCGGTCGCCGGGTTCGGCGCCGAGGTCGCGTATCGCGTGCAGCGCGACTGCCTCGACTACCTCGACGCGCCCATCGAGCGCGTGTGCTCCGACGACGTGCCGATGCCGTACGCCAAGAACCTCGAGGACGAGGTGCAGCCGCAGGTCAAGGACGTGGTCGCGGCGGTGCGGCGCGCGCTCTATCTCGACTAGGTTCGCTCAGGCCCAAGGCCCCAAGGAAACACCGACATGGCGCAGATCATCGGTTTGCCGAAGCTGTCCCCCACGATGGAAGAAGGCGTCCTCGTGCGCTGGGTGAAGAAGGAGGGCGAGAAGGTGTCGCCCGGCGACCTCGTCGCGGAGGTCGAGACCGACAAGGCCAACATGGACTTCAACATCGAGGACGACGGCGTCCTGTTGAAGCTGCTGGTGAAGGAAGGCGACACGGTGAAGCTCGGCGCGCCGGTCGCGATCCTCGGCAAGGCCGGGGAGGACGTGGCCGCGCTGGTCGCCGAGGCCGCCTCCATGGCGGATGCCGGAGGCGCGGCCCCCGTGCCCGAACCCGTGCCCGATCAGCCGAAGAAGGCTGCGGCGAACGATGGGACGCCGGCATCGGAGCGGGATCCGGCCGAGGCCCCGGCGGCCGCGAAGAAGACGGCGGCGCAGAAGGTTCCCGCGCCGAAGGCGCCTGCGAGCGCGAAGCCGGCGTCGCCGCTCGCGAAGAGCCTGGCGATCGAGCTCGGGATCGACCTGCGGACGGTGCCGGGGACCGGGCCCGGCGGGCGGATCGTGGAGCGCGATGTGCGGGCGTTCGCGGAGGGCGGTGGAGCGGAGGCGGGGGCCGAAGGAGCCGTGGAGGAGGAGGCCGCGGAGGCGGACGCCGGATCGAGCACGGGCACGGGCACGGGCACGGGGGGGACGGCGATGGTGAAGGCGCCCGTGATGCCGGCGGTGCGGGGCGACCAGGAGGGCGACTTCGTCGACGTCCCCGCGAGCAACATGCGCAAGCGCATCGCGGGGCGCCTCACCGAGGCCAAGCGCGACGTCCCGCACTTCTACCTGATGCGGAAGTTCGACGTGGAGCCGCTGCTCGCGTTCCGCGGCCGGCTCAACGCGCTCCTCGGCGACCGCGGCAAGGTGAGCGTCAACGATCTCATCGTGAAGGCGGTCGCGCTCGCGCTGCGGCGCGTGCCCGACTGCAACGCGAGCTGGAACGGCGATTCGATCCGGAAGTTCCGCCGCGTACACGTCGGCGTCGCCGTGGCGATCGAGGACGGGCTCGTCACGCCGGTCGTGCGCGACGCGGATCTCAAGGGCATCGGCGTCATCGCCGCCGAGATCCAGGATCTCGCGAAGCGCGCGAAGGAGCGGCAGCTCAAGGCCCACGAGATCACGGGGTCGACCTTCACCGTCTCGAACCTCGGCATGTTCCAGATCGAGCGCTTCACCGCGGTGATCAACCCGCCCGAGGGCGGGATCCTCGCGGTCGGCGGGATCGTCGAGGAGCCGGTCGTGAAGGACGGCCAGGTCGTCGTCGGCAAGCGCATGACCGTGACGATGTCGTGCGACCACCGCGTCATCGACGGCGCGCTCGGCGCGAAGTTCCTCGCCGTGCTCGTCGAGCAGCTCGAGAAGCCGGAGTCGCTGGCGCTATGAGCACGGACGACGTCCTCGATGTCGTGGTCATCGGCTCGGGCCCCGGGGGCTACGTGGCCGCGATCCGTGCGGCCCAGCTCGGGTTGAAGGTGGCGTGCGTGGAGAAGGCCGAGCTCGGCGGCATCTGCCTCAACTGGGGCTGCATCCCGACCAAGGCGCTGCTCAAGACCGCCGAGGTCCTCGAGCTCTTCCACCGCGCCAAGGAGTTCGGCCTCGCCGCCGACAACCCGCGCGCCGACTTCCCGGCGGTGATCCAGCGCAGCCGCGACGTGTCGGCCAAGATCTCCAAGGGCGTCGCGTTCCTCCTGAAGAAGAACAAGATCGAGCACGTGGCCGGGACGGCCAGGCTGCTCCCGCGCACCCCGGTTTCGCTGAGGCCGCCGGGCCCGTCTCCTGACGGGCGCGGCGGCGAGTGGCAGCCGCACCAGGTCGACGTCGAGCTCGTCGGCGGCGGCACGCGCGTGCTGAGGACGAAGCACGTGATCATCGCGACCGGCGCGCGAGCGCGCGCCCTGCCCGGCATGACGCTCGACGGCGAGCGCATCATCGAGTACCGCAAGGCGATGACCCTGCCGGCGCAGCCGAAGTCGATGATCGTGATCGGCGCCGGCGCGATCGGCGTCGAGTTCGCGTCGTTCTACAAGACGCTCGGCACCGAGGTGACGATCGTCGAGTACCTGCCGCGCCTCGTGCCCAACGAGGACGCCGACGTCTCGACCGAGCTGAAGAAGGCGTTCGAGCGGAAGGGCATGCAGCTCTTCCTCGGCCACAAGGTGACGTCGGCGAAGAACGCGGGCGACCGCGCCACCGTGACCATCGAGCCGGCGAGCGGGGGCGAGGCCAGGACGCTCGAGGCGGACGTGCTCCTGTGCGCGGTCGGCATCGCGCCCAACACCGAGGGCCTCGGCCTCGACGCGCACAAGGTCATGCTCGACCGCGGCTTCATCAAGGTCGACGATCGCCTCTCGTGCGGCGACGGCCTGTGGGCGATCGGCGACGTCATCGGCCGCGGCCTGGCGCACACCGCGTCGGCCGAGGGCGTGTACGTCGCCGAGCAGATCGCCGGCCACGAGACGCGGCCCGTCGACTACACCGCGATCCCGGCGTGCACCTACTGCCACCCCGAGATCGCGTCGGTCGGCCTGACCGAGGAGAAGGCGAAGGCTGCCGGCATCCCGATCAAGGTGGGCCGCTTCCCGTTCCGCCCGCTCGGCAAGACCATGGCGGCGAGCGAGTACCCGGGCTTCGTGAAGACGATCTGGCACGCCGAGAACGGCGCCCTCGTCGGCGCCCACATGATCGGCCCGGCCGTCACCGACCTCATCGCCGAGCTCACGCTCGCCAAGGCGACCGAGGTGAACGTCGACTCCCTCGTCTACACGGTGCACGCCCACCCGACGTTCGCCGAGGCGATCAAGGAAGCCAGCGAGGACGCCCTGGGCCACGCGATCCACCTGTAGGCCGGCTCGGCCGACTCGGCGGACTCATCACGGGTGATGGGCGTCGGATCGTGACCAGGCACGAACGGCGCCGGTCACGACATCGAGGAATCCCCAGCCTCGCGTCGCCCGGCCGTGCACGAAGAGCGTCCAGGCCGGCCGATCGTCACGGAGCTCGACCCGGTGGAACACGCCGGGCCGCAGCACGTTGATGCGGCCGGGCGCGAGCCACCGTCGCGTCGACCTGGCGCGAGCACCACCGCGGCGCTCCTCGACGTAGCCGCCCCGCAACACGATGGCGACGCCCCACGCCCACGGGTGATCGTGGAACACCGCGGGAGCGTCGCTACCCACGAATTGGTGCAGGATGACACCGCTCGTCTTGCCGGTGCCGAGCACGTAGTACCGGTGGAGCTTCGGCCTGCCGGCATCGTCCCGGATCGTCGCCCGCCGTGGCCACATGCGTCGAGCGTCTCACGACGCCACCCAGTCCGTTTCTTCGATCGCGAGCTCGACGTGGGCCTGCTGCTTCGCTCCGTCGAGAGACGGGTGCCAGGTGTCGGCAACGCAGTCGCCCGCAGCGCTGAAGTACAAGAGGTAGAAACCACCGTCGCCGGCCCCGATCTCGACCCAGGCGATGTTCTCGGCGATGTTCTCGGACTCGCGGCCGTGCGTGACGTGGCGCGTGCTTCCTGTGGCTCGCCGAACGTTGGCCCTCGAGCGCATCGGAGCTCCGTCGTCGCCGGCGCCCGCGGCTCAGTGGTGGCCGGGGCCGTGCGGGTGCGAGTGGCAGACGCGCTTGTGGTGCTTGCCGCCGCGATCGTGGCAGTGGTCGTGGCGATGGCTGTGCGGGTGGCCGCCGCCGCGGCGATGGGCCGGGGCGGTGCGGACGACGCAGGCGGACGTGAACGACAGCGCGAGCAAGGCGATCGCAAGCTTCATGCTTTCCTCCCGGGCTCGATCCTACCCGTTCGCGCGACGGCCTGCTCGACGACGCGATCCACGACACGCTCCACGTCCGTCGGTGTGAGACGCGAGCCGACACCGCGGGGCGATCCGCCGACATTGTCGGCGCCGCCCCACCGGTGCGGATCGTCCTCGGAGATTCCCTCGGCCGCGTTCAGGGCGTCGAGGATCTCGCGCACCGGGAACCAGGTGATGTACTCGGAGCGGCGCCAGAGCGAGTAGACGTGGCGATCGCCGGTGCGCGCGCTCAGCTCGACGGCCGCGCGGCACCCGGCGGCGATCATGCGCTCGCGCGCCTGGAGGCGATCGACCTCGACGAGCCACCAGTCGCCGCCGCCGAGGCGCACGTAGTTGCCGTCGAGCGGCACCTGCTGGGCGCGACCGATGACGAACTGGTCGATCCGCAGGTGCACGTCGCCGATGACCTGACGCATGTCGGCGGCCGACATCCCGGCGAGGCGTGGGCGAGCGCGCGCGTACGGATCGAACACCCACCGGACCTCGCCCATGAGGTCGCGCTCGTGGGGCAGCGGGAACGTCCCGCTCGACGAGTCGAGGAGATCCTCGATCTGCGTCAGCTTGCGGACCAGCGGCTCGGCCGCGCGATCCGGGTTGAGCAGGATCCACGTCGACAGGCACACGTCCTGGTCGCAGTCGTTCACCCAGAGGAGCGCGCGCCGCCTGCCGCCGCTGCGGAACAGGTCGTACAGGCCGAGCAGGACGGCGCGCCGCGACTGCTCGCACGTCGCGATCGTGCAGCTCCGGTCGACCGCCTCGTGGTGGTTGAAGTTCCGGAACGGCCCGTCCTCGCGCGCGACGAGGAACGGCTCGCCGTGCACGTAGCCGTCGAGCGCGATCGAGTACGGCGGGTGCGTCGCGAGGAAGTCCGCCCGGGACAAGGCGGGCCCCGGCCGGACGTGCAGCTCGATCACGGGGCGCCGGTCACGCGCGCGCCCGCGCGGCGTTGTCGGCGATCGCGGTGACCAGCTCGTGCCAGACGCCGGGCGGCATGTGGTGCCCCATGCCGCGGACGACGTGGAGGCGCGCCCCGGGGATGGCGCGCGCGGTGGCGCGGCCGGCGGAGACGGGGATGAGCGGGTCCTCGGCGCCGTGGAAGACGAGGGTGGGCGCGGCGACGCGGCCGAGCGCCTTCGTACGGCTTCCGGACGCGCAGATCGCGGCGAAGTGGCGGAGGAAGCCCTTCGGGTTCGAGCCGCGC
>JAIOII010001222.1 GCA_019912685.1 Kofleriaceae bacterium | reverse complement strand
CCTCCGCCGCTTCCGCCGACCCTCGCGCCTCCCTCCGAGCCTCCGTCGACGTCGCCTCCGCAGTCTCCCATCGGTTCTCTCGACGCCGTAGCCTCCCTCTCCCGCGTCGAAGTGCAGGGCCCGCTCCAGGCCTCCGTGCTCCGTCGCGCCCTGGAGCGGGTGCTGCCGTCCATTCGCGCCTGCTATCGCACGGCGGCGTCGCGCGCGCGCCGGACGCCCAGGCTCGAGCTCCGCGTCGGCCTCGAGATCGACGACGCGCGCGCCGCGCGCAACGTGCGCGTCGCGAACGCGCCCTTGCCGGGCCTGTCGTCGTGCGTCGCCGAGGCGATCGGTCGCGCGCGCACCCGGGTCGCCCCGGACGTCGGCAACGCGGCGGTGGACGTGGTGGTCACCTTCACCCCGACGACACGATGAGGCGCGCGTCCCTCGTCGCGCTGTGCGCGACCATCCCGATGTCGATCGGCGCCGTCGCGGCCGCCGACGAGATCCGGCGCAACTTCGCCGGCTCGGTCCAGCTCGACTACATGGCGGTGCCGACGCAGGAGGTCGCCCGGCAGGAGGCGCTCGACGGCGCCACCGTCGAGCTCTCGCTCAAGCTGGCGATGGACTACGGCGAGCACGTGTCGTCGAGCGTGAAGGTCTGCGTCGCGTGCCACGGCCTCGAGGTCGGCATGGCGTTCTTCGACCTGCGCGTCGCCGACGAGCTCAACGTCCGCGTCGGCCGCTTCACGCCGTCGTTCGGCGAGTTCCCGCTGCGCCACGACCCGGCGAACCACCGCACGAGCGACAAGCCCTTGCCCTACGACATGGGCCGCATGGTGCGCCTCGTCGAGTGGAACCTCGGCGTCCTGCCGGCGCCGTGGGTCGACAACGGCATCGAGATCGGCGGCACCCACTTCTTCGGTCAGGCGGTGCAGGTCGACTACGCGGCGTACGCCGTCGGCGGTCCGCGCGGCGGCACGGACGCCTACGACTTCGACTACGCGATGTCGCGCACCGCCGAGAGCTACTACATCGACAACAACTCGCGCCCGGCGTTCGGCGCGCACCTCGCGGTGACGCTGGTCGACAAGCACACGAGCCTGAACCTCGGCGCGTCCGGCATGACGGGCACCTACGATCCGGAGAACGAGCTCTCGTTCACGGTGGTCGGCGCGCAGGCGTCCCTGCGCACGCGCCAGGCCACGCTGCGCGGCGAGGTGCTCGCGCGGCGCACCGAGATGGGGCTCGGCATGGAGCCGGCGACGCGCTTCCGCTACGGTCCCGGCGCCGACGGTCGCTTCGATCCGTGGGTGCTGCGCGAGGGCTTCTACACCGAGCTCGAGGTCCCGGTCGGGCGCGTCGACCTCGTCGCGCGCTGGGACGGCCTGCGGCGGCGCGGCAACGTGGTGCGCACGAGCGCGCTGCGCTCCGAGAGCGCGATCCTCCGCTACACCGCGGGCTTCAGCGTTGCCCTGCGCGAATCGTTGCGCCTGAAGGTGACCGGTGAGCGCTACGACTTCAGCGACTTCCAGGACGAGACCGTCATCCACACCGGCATCGCGGGGCCCTTCTGATGGGCGCGGCCGCCTCGCGCGTCGTCGTCGTCGTCGTCGCGGTCGTCGTCGCGCTGGCGGGCGCGTGCACGCTCGATCCGCTCGTCGCGGACGACCCGGGCGCGAGCATCCACATCCTCCCGCCGGGCGCGGAGGTCCCGCGCGTCGACGAGGACCCCGAGCTCGTCTACCAGATCAGCGTGCACGACGGCCTGGACGACCGGGCCCTCGACGAGGCGATGGGCGTGGTCGCGCGCAAGGCCGGCGTCGCCGGCGGGCAACCGGTGATGTACTGGTCGTTCGGACCCGCGCCCAGGACGGGCGCGCCCGTGTACGTGCTCGTCGACGGCGACGGCAACCGCGTCGACCACCCGTACCTGTTCGACACGATGCCCGGCGACCCGGGCTACAGCCCGATCCGCCGCATCCAGCACGTGCGCATCACGGCGGCATACGGCGGCGAGCGCCTGACCACGATGCGCGCGCTCGAGGACGCGGTCGAGCTCGGCCTCATCGAGGAGCCGGAGCCCGCGGGCACGTGGTTCAACGCGCCGGTCGTGCCGCCGGGCACGACGCTCGACGTCGGCCTCGGCAAGCCGCCGGTGCCGCCGTCCGAGGTGTACGCCGGCGGCCACCGCGTCGACACGTTCATCTTCGGCGCCGAGCGCGGCGTCCAGCCGCTGCGCTTCGGCGCGGTCCTGACCGGGCAGGCGTCCGTCCTGCGCGAGGGCATGGTGGTGACGTTCCTGGCGGCGCCGGTCTTCCAGTACGCGACCCCGGCGGCGCCGCCCGCCATGTCGCCCAACTACACGCCCCTGTGCACGCGCCTCGAGGTGGTCCTGGCGCCCGGCGTGGACGCCGACACCATCGCGGGCGACTCCGATCTGTTCACCCGCTCGTCCTCCGGCGCGATCACGGCGATCACCGCCAACGTCGCGTCGTTCGAGGTCACCGAGCGCATCGAGAACTGGCCGATGCAGTTCGTGGAGGGCGAGCTGTGAGCCGCATCCGCCTCTCGCTCCTCGCCGTGGTCCTCGCCGGCTGCGTCGTCGACTACGTCCCCGATGTCGGTCCGCCGCTCACCGGCGCCTGCGACCCCGCCGACTCCGATCCGGCGGTCGACGTCTCGTTCGCCCGCGACATCCGTCCGCTCTTCGACCGCGCGCGCGGCATGGCGGGCTGCAGCTGCCACACGCCGAGCAACGGCCTGCCGAGCGGCATCGAGCAGAGCGGCCTCGACCTCGGCTCGATCCACGCGCTGCGCCAGGGCGGCCGCAACTCCGGCAGCGCCATCGTCATCCCCGGCGACCCCTGCGCGAGCATCCTCGTCCAGAAGCTCGAGAGCACACCGCCCTACGGCGCCCGCATGCCCCTCGACGGCCCGCCGTACCTGGCGGACGCGGAGCTCCAGCTCATCCGGGACTGGATCGCGGAAGGCGCGGAGGAGAACTGAGCCTTTGCTATGATGACGTGATGGCCCCGGCACGCCTTGCGGTCCTCTCGCTGGTCGCGGCCGGGGCCATCACGTCATCAT
>JAIOII010001221.1 GCA_019912685.1 Kofleriaceae bacterium | reverse complement strand
CCACGTCCTGCCGGCGGGCGGATCGTGGACGACCGGCACCCGGGCGGAGGCCCTGCCGGCGGCGACGCCCGGGCCGGGCCCGGCGCGCGGCCGATAGACGCGGGGGCGTAACCCAATCCCGTGTGGAATTGACGGGTTTGGCGTCAGCCGATAACGTAGGGCTGTGCCACCTGTCGTCCTCGTCGCTGACGACGACGCCTGGATCCTCCGCATGGTCGCCACCGTGCTGGAGAAGCGAGGCTATACCGTGATCACGGCGGTCGACGGTGAGGACGCCCTCGCGCGCGCGCTCGTCGATCCGCCCGACCTGCTCATCACCGACGTCATGATGCCGCGCATGGACGGCTGGGCCCTCGTGAAGGCGCTGCGCTCGCGCCCCGAGCTGGCGACGCTCCCGGTCATCTTCCTGACGGCGCTCTCCTCCGACGAGGATCGCATCCGCGGCTTCCGCATGGGCGCGGACGACTACGTGCCCAAGCCCTTCCGCTTCGAGGAGCTCGATCTCCGCGTCGCCAAGACGATGCGCCGCACCGCCGCGCTCGCGCAGGAGACCCGCGAGACGATCCTCGGTCCCTCGCTCAAGGGCGACCTCTCGCAGATCGGCCTCTCCGCGCTCCTGACCATGGTCGACATGGAGCGCAAGACCGGCGTCCTCACGCTCCGCGACCCGGGGGGCGCGAGCGCCCAGATCCTCGTGCGCGGCGGCCGCGTGGTGCATGCGCGCCTCGATCACGCGCCCGAGCCCGTCGACGCCGACTGCGTCTACCACCTGCTCGGCTGGAGCGCCGGCGCCTTCGAGCTCATCAGCTGCGACGTCGAGGGCGCCGATCGCGTGCAGACCTCGACGATGAACCTGCTCCTCGAGGGCGCCCGCCGCCTGGACGAGTCGACGCAGGTCGAAGCGGTCTGACCCTCGCCCGTCCCCGCCCGAAGGTCCAGGTTGATTCGATCCGCCCGGGATCGATCATCTCAGCCTGGTGCCCTCATGAGCGACTGGCGCGATCACGGTCCGGACTTCGTCGACGTGCGCGAGTACGACGACGGCCGTCCGATCGTCGTCATGGAGCTGCGCCCCGCCGACGCCGACGTGCTGGGCGCCGCCTGGGACGAGCTCCGCACCGCCTGGCTCGATCTGCCGCCGCACCCGAACATCCTCGACGCGATCGATCGTTCCGGCCGCAGTCTCCTCGTCCGCTTCGCGGCGCTCGACTGGCGCCGCGAGCCGCTCATCCTCGGCCTCGGCGAGGCCGACGACAAGCTCGCCGGCGCGTGGGGCGTCCAGCTCTGCAAGGTTTACGAGCACCTCGCCCAGTCGCTGGATGAACGGCTCCTCTTCTGCTTCGTCCGCCCGATGCCGATGGTCGACCTCGACGAGCAGGTCCGCCTCGGGTTCCTCCCGGCGAGCGCGTTCCATCCCGTGATCGGCCGGTTCGTCGCCCCCGAAGCCCGCCACGCGAACGAGGTGCCGAACGAGGCCGCGCTCGCCTTCCTCGTCGGTCGAGCTATGAGCGAGCTCACGCGTGCGTCGCACCACTGCGCGTCGACGCTCACGACCGTAATCGAACGATGCCTCGCTCCCGACCCCGGCGCTCGGTTCCAGACCCTGCGCGAGCTGCGCCGCGCCTTCCGTCACGCCGGCCCGGTCCGCAACGAGCAGCGAACACCGGACGAGCTGGCAGACTGGGCAGCGTTCGAGGAAGCGCTCGGCTTGCGGATCGTCCGCCCTCCGCCCTCGCCCAGGCCTCCGGTCGCGCGGCACGAACCGTGGGCGGCCCGACCGCACGCGCTCGACCCGCCGCCACCAGGCTCGGCGCGCGCGCACTACCTCGACGGTAAGGCGCACTTCCGCGCCGCCCGGCTCGCCGAGGCCCGCGCGTCCTTCGAGCGCGCGCTCGCGCTCGACCCGCGCATGATCGAGGCGATGCTCCTCCGCCGCGAGGTCGATCGCCTCGTCGACGCCACGCGCGCCGCGGCGGGGCACCAGGATCCGCCGTCGAACGACCTCGAGGAGGCGCTCGCCAAGAGCGCGCGCCTCGAAGCGCAGCTCGCCCGGCTCGCCGAGTGACCGTTTACAGCAACCCCTCGCCCCGCCCGATCACCACGCGCACCGCTTCGCTGTGATCGCAGTCCTCCGGCGCCATCATGACGACGCCGTCGCTCACCTCCGGCTCCTCGTGCCCGGGCTCGTGGATGAGGGCCACGCGCACGCCGGGGTGCTCGCTCGCGATGTACCGCACGAGCTCGTCGCCGTGCGTCTGCGTCAGCTCCTCGCCGACGATCACCGCGGCGGCGTGCGTGCGCGATTCCTCCAGCCGCCGGATCGCGTCGAGCGGCGTCGACGCGACGATCGGCACGCACGCGGAGCGCCGCACCGTCTCCGCCATCTTCCGCCGCCGATCGCCGGGCACGTCGACGACGACGACGCGCGGCGACGCCGACGCCTCGACCGCCGCCAGCACCTCCTCCTCGATCTCGTCCTCGAGATCGGGCGGCACGCGCCCGAGCCTGAGCGCGAAGCGATCGGCCGCCGCGCGCCGGCACACCTCGCCGCCGACGCCGTACCAGCGGCTGCCCTCGCTCGCCAGGTGCAGCTCGACGAGCACCGTCTCGCCGACCTCGGGGATGGGCTCGTGTGAATGCTCCGGCGCGCGCGACAGCAGCAAGCCGCCGAGCGACATGTCGATCACGTCACAGGCCGTGATCCCGTGGTCCGCGTGCACCAGCGCCCGACCGACGACGCGCACGCGCGGATGCCGGCGTGGCGTGTCGTACGTGTGGTGGCGGGCCATCCGTCCCAGCGTACGGGTCCGGCGCGCCAGAACCAACAGGACTCTCGACGGTAGCCCCGACTACGAACCTGCCCACACCGTGAGATTCAGCCTACTCGCCCTACGCCCCGCGCCCTGTCCCCCGCGAGCGCGCGCCTCCTACTCCTCCTCGTCCTCGCTCGCCACGCCCAGCGCCTCGATCTCGTACTTCTTCATCAGCTTGCGGAAGTACTTGCGATCGATGTCGGCCTCGCGCGCCGCGTGCGAGATGTTCCCGCCGTGTCGCTTCAAGAGCGACACGATGTAGTCCCGCTCGAACGACGACACCCACTTCTCCTTGGCGTCCTTGAACGTCACCCCGTCCGCCAGCAGCTCCTCCGGCGGCCGCGGCGCGGGCGCGGACGACGCCGCCCGCGCCTCCGAGGTCAACGCGCGCACCGGCGCCGTGCGGCGCACCTCGCGGATCACGTCGGGCAGATCCGCCACCTCGAGCGTCTCGCCGTCGGCGAACGACACCGCGCGCTCGACCACGTTGACCAGCTCGCGCACGTTGCCCGGCCACGAGTACGCGGCGAGCGCCGACATCGCCTCGCGCGAGACGTTGCGCACGCGCGGGTTCCCGTCGGCGTCGCGGTTGTAGCCCATCGTCTTCAGGAAGTGCGGCACGAGCACGCCGAGGTCGTCGATGCGCTCCCGCAGGGCCGGCAGCTTCAGCCGCACCACGCTCAGCCGGTAGAACAGATCCTGGCGGAAGCGCCCCGCGCGCACCTCCTCCTCGAGGTTGCGGTTGGTCGCCGCGATGATGCGCACGTCGACCTTGCTCGCCTTCGCGCCGCCGACCCGCCGCACCTCGCGCTGCTCGAGCGCGCGCAGGAGCTTGGGCTGCAGATCGAGCGGCAGCTCGCCGAGCTCGTCGAGGAACAGGGTGCCGCCGTCGGCGAGCTCGAACAGGCCCTGCCGCGTCATCACCGCGCCGGTGAAGCTGCCCTTCTCGTGACCGAAGAGCTCGCTCTCGATCAGGTTGGGCGGCACCGCGCCGCAGTCGAACACGACCAGCTCCTTGGCCTTGCGCGGCGACAGGCCGTGGATCGTCTGCGCGACGACCTCCTTGCCGGTGCCGGTCTCGCCCTCGATCACCACGGTCGTGTTGGTCGGCGCGATGCGCTCGAGGATCGTGTAGATCTCGCGCATCCGCGCGTTGCCGCCGATCAGCGAGCCGCAGCGATCCGAGCGTGACGGCACGATCGGCACCTCGGCCTCGCGCGCGTTGAAGCGCAGCTGGCTCTGACCGACGCCGATGGTGCACCCGGGCTTCAGGAAGCCCTCGCGCACGCGGACCTTGTTGATGAACGTGCCGTTGGTCGAGCGCAGGTCGACCAGCACGTAGCCGGTGTCCTCCTGCACGATCTTGCAGTGGTACCTCGACACCGTGTCGTCGCGCACGACGACGTCGTTGTCGTCCATCGAGCCGATGCGGACCTCGTCCTTCTCGAACGTCCACTCGCCCTCGAGACCCTCGAGTCCGGACAGCGTGCACTGGCGCAGGTGGAGCGTCGCGCCGCGGTCCAGGAACGCGACCTTGGTGGGCGGGACGAAGTCTGGAAACTTCTTGCTCATGTCGTTTGGCCGGGCCCCCAGGCCTTCGCATCCTATCACCCGCGGCACGCATCCTGCTTCGTCAGGGGGCATGTACCTCTTCCACCTGACCACGCTCGCTGCGGCGCTGCTGACGGCGGCCATCGCGTGCCGTCCGCGCGCGTAGGCAAGCACCCGCTCGCCGCGTATCACCGGAAGCGCGATTTCGAGAGCACGTCGGAACCGCACGGTGGGGACGCCGCGCACACCACAGGTGACCGCTTCGTCATCCAGTGTCACGCCGCGCGCAGGCTGCATTACGACTTCCGGCTCGAGCTCGACGGCGTGCTCCTCAGCTGGTCGGTGCCCAGAGGTCCGAGCCTCGATCCGAAGGAGCGCCGCCTCGCCGTGCGCACCGAGGATCATCCGATCGAGTACGCCGACTTCGAGGGCGTCATCCCCGAGGGCGAGTACGGCGCCGGCGGCGTCATCGTCTGGGATCGCGGGCGCTGGCGGCCGCAGGGCGACCCACGCGAGGGCCTCGCGAAGGGCCGGCTCACGTTCGAGCTCGACGGCGAGAAGCTGCGCGGCCGCTGGCACCTCGTGCGCACGCGCGGCGGCGACCCGGGTCCGGGCGGCGAGAAGGCGCACTGGCTCCTCTTCAAGGGCAAGGACGAGCGCGCCGACCCCGAGCAGGACATCGTCGCAGCGGCGCCGGCCAGCGTCGTCAGCGGGCGCACCGTCGACGAGGTGATCGAGGCGCCGGAGCGCATCTGGCACTCCCATCGCAGCAAGGCCGGCGAGCTCGACGACCTCCTGCGCGACCTCCCGCTCGGCTTCCAGCTCACCAACCTCGACAAGATCGTCTACCCCGAGCAGGGCCTCACCAAGGGTCAGGTCGTCGCGTATCTCGCGGTCGTGGCGGACCGCATGCTCTCGTACGTGCGCCAGCGCCCGCTGATGCTGCTGCGCTGTCCCGAGGGCTCGGGGAAGCCGTGTTTCGTCCAGAAGCACACGAAGCCGGGCACGCCGCCGCCGATCGGCAGCGTCGAGATCGAAGGCTCGGACGGCCTCGTCGAGGAGCACATGTTCGTCGACGACCTGCCCGGCCTGCTCGGGCTGGCGCAGCTCGGCGCGCTCGAGATCCACACCTGGGCCGGCCGCACCGACAAGCTCGAACGCCCGGATCGGCTCGTGATCGATCTCGATCCCGATCCGTCGGTGTCGTGGTCGCGCGTCGTCGAGGCGGCGCTCGTCCTGCGCGAGCTCCTCGGCCAGCTCGACCTCGAGAGCTTCGTCACGACCACCGGCGGGAAAGGGCTGCACGTCGTCGCGCCGCTCACCCGTCGCGCGAGCTGGGACGAGCACAAGGACTTCGCGCGCGCCATCGCCGACGCCATGGTCGCGCTCGATCCGGGAGGGTTCGTGGCGACCGCGACCAAGGCCGCCCGCAGGGGGAAGATCTTCATCGACTGGCTGCGCAACGGTCGGGGCGCGACCTTCATCGCGCCGTACTCGATGCGCGCGCGTGCGGGCGCGCCCGTGGCCACGCCGATCTCCTGGGAGGAGCTCCCGACCGTCGATCCGGGCCGCTTCACGATCGCGACGGTGCCGGGTCGCGTCCACGCGATGCCCGATCCGTGGGCCGCGATGGCATCCACGCGCCAGTCGCTGCGCTCGTCCGCGCTCGCGCGGCTGGTACGTGTCTCGCAAAGCTGACCGCCATGCCGACCCAAACCTCCCAGATGGACGCGCTCGAGCTGCTCGAGTCGCAACACGATGACGTCGAAGGGCTGATCGAGGAGATCGAGAACGCGGACGAGCCCGACCTGAAGCAACAGCTCTTCGAGGAGCTCGCCGACAACATCGCCGCGCACAGCAAGATCGAGGAGCTGCTCTTCTATCCGGCCGCGATGGCCGAACAGACCCGCGAGCTGCTCCACGAGTCGACCGAGGAGCACCTGGCGGTGAAGCGCGTGCTCGCCGACATGGTCGAGCTCGACATCGAGGATCCGCAGTGGGACGCGAAGCTCTGCGTGCTGAAGGAGACGATCCGTCACCACGCCCGTGACGAGGAGGAAGGCGAGCTCTTCCCGCTCGTGCGCAAGCTGATGAACAAGGACGAGCTCCAGGCTCTCGCCGGTGAGATGACGCGCCTGTTCCTCGAGGTGCTCGAGGAGGAGCCGCGGTTCTCGGTCAAGAACGAGACCCAGGCCGCGGCGCCGCTCCCCGGCTGAACGGGTCGCGGCCGATCGGCTCAGAGCCCGCGCGGCGCGTCGTCGAGCATCGACGACGACGGCCCCGCCGCGCGCACGGCGAGGTTGACCAGCGCGAAGAACATGGCGGCACAGGCACCTGCTGCGAATCTCACGATGGACATGCCGCGAAGAGGTGCCAGCGGCGTGCCAGAACTCGTATAGGATGGGCCCGTAGTGCCCGGGGACCTGCGCGAGCTCACGGAGCGGCTGGGGCAATCTCTGCCCGAAGCCGAGCGCGCGAGCGTGGAAGCCCAGCTCGGGCGCCGGTTCCGCGACGCGGGCGAGCCCGAGCAGGCGCTCAGGTACCTGAGCGCAGCGCGCCGGCGCTACACCGAGCTCGAGGACGCACGCGGCGCCGCGGCGGTCGACGTCGCCCTCGCCGAGGTCTGCGCCAGCCGCGGCGAGCACGATCGCGCGCTCACGTTCCTCGATCGCGCGCTCGATCACGCCGAGAGCATCGGCGACGACGAGCTGCGCGCGCAGGTGCAGCTCCTGCTCGGCGAGAGCGCGCTGGCGCGGGGTGATCTCGACGGGGCGCACGACCTGCTGGCGGCGGCGCGCGCGCACTGGGACGAGTACTGGAACGGCGCGGCGCTCGCCCGATCGGCGGCGGGGCTCGCGCGCACCCTCGCTCGCCGCGGCGATCTCGCGGAGGCGCAGGTGTTCATCGATCTCGCCCGCGTCGCCGACCGGCCGCGCGGCGCCGCGGTCATCGCCTTCCGCGCGGCGATCGACG
>JAIOII010001220.1 GCA_019912685.1 Kofleriaceae bacterium | reverse complement strand
TATCGAAGCGCTGCGAGCGCGTCGCGTTGCCATCGAAACAGGCTTGGAAGAACGAGGACTGCTATTCGTCCAACAAGGGAGCCGGTGCTAGGCAATTAGGACTCTATAAGTCACTCAGATCAGCTGGCGCGGCACAGCGGTCAGCCGGGAACCGACGGACGGTCAAGCCGCCCTGGATTCATCGATACGCGTAGGTAATGGAAACCGACGCATCGGCGTGGACTTCGAGAACCAGGAATTCGTCGTTCTGGATCGGACCGGCAACGTGACGCGCAACGGTGCTACTGTTGCTGGCGAGTTTCATGGCCATACTCGCGCATGGGATGATTTGACGCCTGCCATGCAGGCGACGTTGGTAAACCACAAGATGGCCACGCGGCGCGGCAAGATCATCCGTCCGTACGATCCGGACATCGATCCATGAGCGACGACAGCGAAATCAATGCGCTACCGGCGGTGTCACATGACGAGTTCGAAAGGATGCGTAACGCGAATGCGCGCTCGGAGTTGCATCGCGCCATCATCTCTCTCGCGCTGACGGACGCCGATCGCGCCTACGTAGAGTCCGCGTGCATCGATCTGTCGCAGCATCGGGACGAATTCGTGCGCGGCAACGCGATTCTGGCGTTCGGGCACCTGGCTCGCCGTTTTGGGGAGTTGTCGCGAGGGTGCGCTCAGCTCATCGAACGGGGGCTCACCGATCCATCCGCGCACGTGCGGGCGCAGGCGTGGGCAGCGGCCGACGACGTTCAATTTTTCCTGAAATGGAGCATTGCTGGGTTTACGTCGGCCGAGGCCGCTCGTCAGCCAGGTGACGCGTGATGGGTGATCACGCCGGCGCGTTCACCGGCCCTTGAAGTCGGGCTTGCGCTTCTCGGCGAAGGCGAGGGGGCCTTCCTTGGCGTCGTCGGAGTTGAAGACCTTCCAGCCGAGGTCGAGCTCGATCTTGAGGGCCTCGGCCTCGGGGAGGCCTTCGGTGAGCTGGACGGACTTCTTGATCATCTGGACGGCGAAGGGGCCGTTGGCCGCGATGTCGGAGGCGATCTTCCTGGCCTCGGCGAGGGCGGTCCCGTCGGGGACGACGCGGCCGATGAGGCCGATCGACTTCGCTTCCTCGGCGCCGAGGTGGCGGCCGGTGAGGAGGATGTCCATCGCGTGGGTGTACGGGATCTGGCGGCGCAGGCGGACGGTCGAGCCGGCGAGCGGGAAGAGGCCCCATCGCACCTCGGAGACGCCGAACTTGGAGGACGCGCCGGCGACGCGGATGTCGGTCGCCTGCAGGATCTCGGTGCCGCCCGCGATCGCGTAGCCCTCGACCGCCGCGATGAGCGGCTTGGCCAGGCGGCGGTGGCGGAGGAAGGCCTTCCAGTGGAGATCGGGATCGGCCTTGAAGCGCGCCGCCCACTCGTCCTGCGGCGGGTTGTGCATCTGCTTGAGGTCGGAGCCGGAGCAGAAGTGGCCGCCCGCGCCGGTCAGGATCACGCAGCGCACGTCGGGGTCGTTGTCGACGGTGTCCCAGGCGTCGGCGAGGAGCGCGAGCGCCTGCAGGTCGAGCGCGTTGCGGACCTCGGGCCGGTTCAGGGTCAGGGTCACGACGTGGCCGTCCCGCTCGACGAGCAGGTGTGCGCTGGTGCTCATGCGCGGGAGTAGAACACGTTCTATTCCCGCTTGTCACCCTCGATGAAACATGTTCTATTCGCAGCGCGATGGGGACCAAGAACCTGGACATCTTCGATCCCGACATCTACGTCGGGGGCGTGCCGCACGAGGCCTTCCGCGTCCTGCGCGCCGAGAAGCCGGTGAGCTTCCAGGCCGAGCCGCCCGACGGGCGCGGCTTCTGGGCCGTCACCAAGCACGCCGACATCGTCGCCATCTCGAAGGACCCGGGCACGTTCTCGTCGTGGCGCGGCGGCACCAACATCCCCGACTATCCGCCGGACTCGCTCGAGGTGATCCGCATGTTGATGGTCAACATGGATCCGCCGCAGCACAACAAGTTCCGGCGCCTCGCGTCGACGGGCTTCACGCCGCGGATGATCGCGCGCATGGAGGAGTACATCCGGCGAGCGGCCAAGGAGATCGTCGACGAGGTCATCGAGCAGGGGAGCTGCGACTTCGTCACCAAGATCGCCGCCGAGCTGCCGCTCATCGTCATCGCCGACATCATGGGCGTGCCCAAGGAGGACCGCCACCTGGTGTTCGACTGGTCGAATCGCCTCATCGGCTTCGACGACCCCGAGTTCCAGACGTCGCTCGAGGACGCCCAGATGGCGGCGGCCGAGCTCTGGGGCTACGCCAACCAGCTCGCGGAAGGGCGCAAGGGCGGCGACGGCAAGGACCTGACCTCGGTGCTGGTGAACGCGGTCGTCGACGGCGAGCAGCTCACCGAGATGGAGTTCGACGCGTTCTTCCTGCTCCTGTGCGTCGCCGGCAACGAGACGACGCGCAACCTCATCTCGGGCGGGATGCTCGCGCTGATCGAGAACCCGGCGCAGCGGGCGCGGCTCGTGGCCGACCGCAGCCTCCTGCCGACGGCGGTCGAGGAGATGCTGCGCTGGGTGACGCCGGTCATTCACTTCCGGCGCACGGCGACCAAGGACGTCGAGCTGCGCGGCCAGCAGATCAAGGAGAACGACAAGGTCGTCCTCTTCTACTCGTCGGCGAACCGCGACGAGGAGGTCTTCACGGACGGCATGACGTTCGACGTCGGCCGCGACCCCAACCCGCACATCGCGTTCGGCATCGGCCAGCACTCGTGCCTCGGCCTCAACCTCGCGCGCCTCGAGATCCAGGTGATGTTCGAGGAGCTGCTCGCGCGCATGCCGGACATCGAGCTCGCCGGGCCGGTGCGGCGCCTGCGCTCGAACTTCATCAACGGCGTGAAGTCGTTCCCGGTCACCTTCACGCCGGGCAAGCGGAGCGACGCGTGAGCTCCCCCGGGCCGACCCCGGCGGAGCTGCGAGCGCGCGCCGTGGCGATGCAGGCGGCGCTGGCGGAGCGAGTCACGGAGGCGGATCGCCTCCGTCGCGTCCCCGACGCCAACATCGCCGCCCTGCGCGACGCGGGCTTCTTCCGCATGCTGCAGCCGGCGCGCTGGGGCGGGCTCGAGGTCGACCCGCAGGTCTTCTACGACGTGCAGATGACGATCGGCGCGGCGTGCGCGTCGACGGCGTGGGTGCTCGGCGTGCTCGGCGTGCACGCGTGGCAGCTCGCGCTCTTCCCGCTCGCGGCGCAGGAGGAGGTGTGGGGCGAGGACGCGGGCACCCTCATCTCGAGCTCGTACGCGCCCACCGGCAAGGTGTCGCGCGAGCCGGGCGGGTACCTGCTGTCGGGACGCTGGTCGTTCTCGAGCGGCTGCGACCACGCGCAGTGGGCGTTCCTCGGCGGCATGGTGCCGCCGCCGACGGGCGAGGCCGGCCCGCCCGAGATGCGCACGTTCCTCGTGCCGCGGAAGGACTGGCGCATCGAGGACAACTGGCACGTCATGGGGCTCAAGGGCACCGGCTCGAAGGACGTCGTCGTCGACGGCGCGTTCATCCCCGAGCACCGCACGCACAAGCTCGTCGACGGCTACAAGCGGTCGAGCCCGGGTAACGAGATCAACAAGGCGCCGCTCTACCGGCTGCCGTTCGGCCAGGTGTTCGTGCGCTCGGTGTCGACGACGGCGATCGGTATCGCGCAGGGCGCGCTCGACGCGTATCGCAAGAACACGGCGTCGCGCATCGCGGCGTCGGACGGCGCCAAGGTCGCGCTCGATCCGGCGGCGCAGACGGTGGCGGCGCGCGCACACGGGGTGATCGAGGACCTGAAGACGCAGCTCCACCGGAACTTCGACGAGATGCTGGCGCAGGTGCGGGCGGGAGAGGAGCTGCCGCTCGAGCGCCGGCTCAAGTTCCGCGTCGACTCGTCGATGGCGGTGGTGCGATCGGCCGAGGTGGTCGACGCCCTCTTCACGGAGAGCGGCGGGCGCGCGGTGTTCGACGGCAGCCCGCTCCAGCGCGCGTTCCTCGACGTGCACACGGCGCGCGCCCACTACGCCAACAACCCCGAGAAGCCGGCGCGCAACCTGGGCGGCGTGCTCCTCGGCCAGAAGAACACGGACTACTTCGTGTGAGCGGCGTGGACGGAGCGATGCGAGCGATCCGGCAGCTCGGCTATCTCGCGTTCGAGGTGAGTGACCTCGCGGCCTGGGAGGCGTTCGCGACGGGCGTGCTCGGGCTCGGCGTCGCGCGGCGCTGGGACGGCGGCATGTCCCTGCGCATGGACGGGCACGCGCAGCGGTTCTTCGTGACGCAGGGGCCGGCGGACGATCTCGTGGCGGTGGGCTGGCAGGTCGCCGACGAGGTCGCGCTCGACGCGGTCGCGGCGCGGCTGCGCGCGGCCGGGCACGACGTCGTCGAGGGAACCGCGGAGGAGGCGGATGCGCGGCAGGTCGTGCGGCTCGTGCACCTGCGCGATCCGGGCGGCAACCGGGTCGAGCTCGTGTTCGGCCCGGCGATGGGCGAGGCGCCGTTCGTGTCGCCGATGGCGCGCTCCGGGTTCGTCGCCGACGAGCTCGGCCTCGGGCACCTCGTGATCAACGCGCCCGACACGGCGGCGACGGCGGCCTTCTACCAGGAGCTCCTCGACTTCAAGCTGTCGGACCGCATCGTCTGCGAGTTCTACGGCCACCCGGTCGACATCACGTTCCTGCACGCCAACCCGCGCCATCACTCGCTCGCGTTCGGCGGCGCGCAGCAGAAGCGGCTGCACCACTTCCTGCTCGAGGTGAAGAGCCTCGACGACGTGGGCGCCGCCCTCGACCGTGCGGTCGGGGCCGGCGTGCGCATCGCGCAGATGATCGGCCGCCACCCCAACGACCGGATGGTGTCGTTCTACGCGTTCACGCCGTCGGGCTTCCAGTTCGAGTACGGCTGGGGCGGACGGCTCGTCGACGACGCGACGTGGGAGCCGACCGTGCACGACCGGATCAGCGAGTGGGGGCACCATCCTCCGGAGAGGTATGCGCCCCGGCGCCCGAAGCCGGAGAAGGTCGACAAGAAGGAGCAGCCGACGTGAGCGCGCCCGAAGGGAAGTACCAGGACATCGGCGACGGCCTGCGGATGCACTACCACGAGGCCGGCGAGGGCCCGGTGCTGCTCTGGCTCCACGGCTCGGGGCCGGGCGCGAGCGGCTACTCCAACTTCAAGAAGAACTTCCCGTTCTTCGCCGAGCGCGGGTTCCGGAACCTCGTCGTCGACAACCTCGGCTTCGGCTACTCGTCCAAGCCCGACACCGACTACACCCTCGACTTCGTCGCGGGCGGGGTGCGGCGGCTCCTCGACCGGCTGGGCGTGGAGCGGTGCGCGGTGGTCGGCAACTCGCACGGCGGCGCGGTCGCGATCCAGCTCGCGCTCGACGAGCCGGCGCGGATCTCGAAGCTCGTGCTCATGGCGCCGGGCGGCCTCGAGGAGCGCGAGGCCTACATGAAGATGTCCGGGATCCGGACGATGATGAAGGTGTTCCTCGGGCCCGACGGCATCACGCGCGAGGGGATGCGCACCGTGTTCGGGCTCCAGCTCTTCGATCCGACGCAGCTCGAGGAGGCGACGCTGGACGAGCGCCTCGCGATCGCCAAGGATCAGCCGAAGCGGGTGATGACGAGCCTGCAGGTGCCGCACCTCGCGCCGCGGCTGTCGGAGCTCCAGTGCCCGGTGCTCGGCTGGTGGGGCATGGACGACAACTTCTGCCCGTCGTCGGGGGCGGTGACCATCGCCATGGCGTGCAAGGACGCGCGCGTCACCTTGCTCTCGCGCTGCGGGCACTGGGTGATGGTCGAGCACACCGACGTGTTCAACCGCGGCACCCACGACTTCCTGGTGAACGGGTAGGGGCGCGTCGTGACGCTGTCCGCCGCGCAGATCGAGGGCCACGGCGACCACCTCTACGAGGCGCTTCGCGGCCGCACGACGATCGCGCCGCTCACGCAGCGGGCGCCGGGGATCACGACCGTCGACGCGTACCACGTGTCGCGGCGGATGCTCGAGCGGCGGCTCGCCGACGGAGAGCGGGTGATCGGCAAGAAGATCGGCGTGACGTCGAAGGCGGTGCAGACGATGCTCGACGTCCACACGCCCGACTTCGGCTGGCTGACCGACGCGATGCGCTATGGCGAGGGGCAGGACGTGCCGATCGGCGCGCAGCTCATCCAGCCGCGCGCCGAGGCCGAGCTGGCGTTCGTGCTCGGCCGCGACCTGCGCGGTCCCGGCGTGACGCCGGGCGACGTCCTGGCAGCGACCGACCACGTGCGGCCGTGCTTCGAGATCGTCGACTCGCGGATCGAGGCGTGGAAGATCCGCTACCAGGACACCGTGGCGGACAACGCGTCGTCGGGGCTGTTCCTTGTCGGGGCGCCGGCGTCGCCGCACGGCGTCGACTTCCCGGCGTGCGAGGTCATCGTCGAGAAGAACGGGAGGCCCTTGTCGCGCGGGACCGGCGCCGAGGCGATGGGCTCGCCGCTCGTGTGCGTCGCGTGGCTGGCCAACCAGCTCGGCGAGCTGGGGCACGCGCTGCTCGCGGGCGAGATCGTGCTCTCGGGCTCGCTCGTGCCGCTCGAGCCGGTCGTGCCCGGCGACTGGATGCGCATGCACGTGCCCGGGGTCGGCGGCGCGACCGTGCGCTTCACGTAGGACGAGGAACAGATGGGCAAGTTGAACGCGGCCATCATCGGATCGGGCAACATCGGCACCGATCTGCTCTACAAGCTGAAGCGGAGCGCGGTGCTCGCGCCGGTGTGGATGGTCGGGATCGACGAGGCGTCGGACGGGCTGGCCAGGGCGCGCGCGCTGGGCGTGAAGACGACGGCGGCCGGCGTCGATGGGCTCCTGCCGCACCTGGCGAGCGACGAGGTCGCGGTCGTGTTCGACGCGACGAGCGCCGCGGCGCATCACCAGAACTGGCGGCGGCTGGCCGAGCACGACGTGCTCGTCGTCGACCTGACGCCGGCGGCGATCGGGCCGTACTGCATCCCGCCGGTGAACCTCGACCAGCACCTGACCGCGGCGGTGCGGAACGTCAACATGGTCACGTGCGGCGGACAGGCGACGGTGCCGATGGTCGCGGCGGTGAGCCGCGTGCAGGAGGTCGAGTACGCCGAGATCGTGGCGACGGTGGCGTCGCGCTCGGCGGGGCCGGGGACGCGCCACAACATCGACGAGTTCACGCGGACGACGGCCGGCGCCGTCGAGAAGCTGGGCGGCGCCCGGCGCGGAAAGGCGATCATCATCCTCAACCCGGCGGAGCCGCCGCTCATCATGCGCGACACGATCCATTGCCTGACCGCGGGCGAGCCGGACGTCGCCGCCATCACCGAGAGCGTCCGCGCGATGGTGAAGGACGTGCAGACGTACGTGCCGGGCTACCGGCTGAAGAACGGGCCGATCTTCGACGGCCGACGCGTGACCACGTTCGTCGAGGTCGAGGGCCTCGGCGACTACCTGCCGCCGTACGCCGGGAACCTCGACATCATGACGGCCGCGGCGCTGCGCACCGGCGAGGTGTGGGCCGAGCGGGCGCTGGCGGGGAGGGCATCGTGAGCGCGCTCCGGGGCAAGAAGGTCACGCTCCACGACATGAGCCTGCGCGACGGGATGCACCCGAAGCGCCACCAGATCTCGCTCGAGCAGATGGTCGCGGTGGCGAGCGGGCTCGACGAGTCGGGCGTGCCGCTCATCGAGGTGACGCACGGCGACGGGCTCGGCGGCGCGTCGATCAACTACGGCTTTCCGCTGCACACCGACCAGGCGTACCTGCGCGCGGTCGTGCCGAGGATGAAGCGGGCGAAGATCTCGGCGCTGCTGCTGCCGGGCATCGGCACCGTCGACGACCTGCGCATGGCGCACGGCGAGGGCGTGGCGACGGTGCGCGTGGCGACGCACTGCACGGAGGCCGACGTCTCCGAGCAGCACATCGGGCTGGCGCGGAAGCTCGGGCTCGACACCGTCGGCTTCCTGATGATGGCGCACATGATCGAGCCGGAGGCGCTCGTCGCGCAGGCGAAGATCATGGAGGCGGCGGGCGCGAACTGCCTCTACTGCACCGACTCGGCCGGCTACATGCTGCCCGACGACGTGCGGGCGCGCATCGCCGCGCTGCGGGCGGGGCTCTCGCCCGCGACGGAGATCGGGTTCCATGGCCACCACAACCTGGCGATGGGCATCGCCAACTCGATCGCCGCGATCGAGGCGGGCGCGACGCGCATCGACGGCTCGGCCGCCGGGCTGGGCGCGGGCGCGGGCAACACGCCGCTCGAGGTGTTCGTCGCCGTGCTCGACCGCATGGGCGCGGATCACGGGATCGACCTGTACAAGATCATGGATGTGGCGGAGGATCTGGTCGTGCCGATGATGGACGTGCCGGTGCGGATCGATCGCGACGCGCTCATCCTCGGCTACGCGGGCGTGTACTCGTCGTTCCTCCTGTTCGCGCAGCGCGCGGGCGCGCGGTACGGCGTGTCGTCGCGCGACCTGCTCGTCGAGCTCGGGCGGCGCAAGACGGTCGGCGGGCAGGAGGATCTGATCGAGGACCTGGCGATCGACATGGCGAAGCGCCGATGACGGATGAGGCTTTCCGTCGCGAGGTGCGGGCCTGGCTCGAGGCGAGCTGCCCGCCGTCGATGCGCACGCCGCACCTGCCCGGACAGGAGGTGTGGGGCGGGCGGCGGCGGACGTTCGCGTCGGAGGACGCGCGCCTGTGGTTCGAGCGCTGCGTGGAGAAGGGCTTCACGGCGCCGGCGTGGCCGCGCGAGTACGGCGGCGCGGGGCTCACGCGCGAGGAGGCGCGCATCCTCGATCAGGAGATGCGCGCGCTCGGCTGCCGCTCGCCGCTCGTCAGCTTCGGCATCTGGATGCTGGCGCCGGTGCTGTTCGAGTTCGCGACCGACGAGCAGCGCGCCGAGCACCTGCCGCCGATCGCGCGCGGCGAGATCCGCTGGTGCCAGGGCTACAGCGAGCCGGGGTCGGGGTCGGACCTGGCGAGCCTGTCGACGCGCGCGGTGCGCCACGGCGACCACTACGTCGTCGACGGCGCCAAGGTGTGGACGTCGCACGCCGACCAGGCCGACTGGATGTTCTGCCTGGTGCGCACGGACCCGGACGCGCCCAAGCACGACGGGATCAGCTTCCTGCTCCTCGACATGACGACGCCGGGCGTGACCACGCGCCCGATCCTGCTCATCAGCGGCAGCTCGCCGTTCTGCGAGACGCGCTTCGACGGCGTGCGCGTGCCGGCGAGGAACCTGGTCGGGCGCGAGGGCGGCGGCTGGCAGATCGCGAAGAAGCTCCTCGAGCACGAGCGCGCGATCATCTCGGTGATGCGCGACCGCGCGCCCGAGGAGGCGGAGACGCTGCCGGCGCTCCTGCGGCGCGTGGGCGACGCGTCGCTGCGCGACCGGGTGATCCAGGCCGAGCTCGACTTCCTGTGCAACCGGCTGACGCTCGAGCGGACGGCGGAGGCGGCGAAGGCGGGCAAGGGGCCGGGCACGGCGAGCTCGATGTTCAAGCTGTACGGGACGGAGCTGAACAAGCGGCGCAAGGAGCTGCGCGTCGAGCTGCTCGGCTACCAGGGGCTCGGGTGGGAGGCGCCGGGGTTCGAGCCGGCCGAGCTGCAGATCACGCGCGAGTGGCTGCGCTCGCGGGCGAGCTCGATCGAGGGCGGCACGAGCGAGATCCAGCTCAATATCATCGCCAAGCGCGTGCTGGGGCTGCCGGACTGAGGCCAGACGATCATGCGACGCTTCGAGCTGACCCCCGAGCAAGAAGAGCTGCAGCGCGCGGCGCGCGCCTTCGTCGAGCGGCGCCTGCCGGTGTCGCACGTGCGCGCGCTGCGCGACGGGAAGGATCCGGCGCGGCTATCGCGCGCGGTGTGGCGCGAGATGGCGGCGCTCGGCTGGGCCGGCATCGCCGTCGACGAGGCGCACGGCGGGGCAGGGCTCGGGCTCGTCGAGCTC
>JAIOII010001219.1 GCA_019912685.1 Kofleriaceae bacterium | reverse complement strand
GGCGGCGGCGACGCTGCGCGCGGCGCTCGGGCCCGCCGACGTCCTCGTCAACAACGCGGGCATGGTGGTGCGCGCCCCGGCCTTCACCGTCGACGACGCCACGTGGCGCCGGCAGATGGCGGTGAACCTCGACGCCGTCTTCTACGTGACGCGGGCGTTCGCCGACGACCTGGTCGCGCGGGCCGGTCGGATCATCAACATCGCCTCGATCGCGGGGCGGCAGGGGACGGCCCTCCTGACGGGGTATTGCGCCTCCAAGCACGGGGTGGTGGGCCTGACGAGAGCGCTTGCGGAGGAGCTGCGTGGCGCTAGAGTGGCTGTCAACGCCATCTGCCCGGGGTCGGTGGACACCGATATGCTACGAGAAGGCCACCCCGGGGGGACTCCGAACATGACCGCTGACGACATCGCCAGGACCGCCATGTTCCTCGCTGCCGAGGCGCCGAGCGCGCTGACCGGCTCGTGTATCGACGTGTTCGGGTGATCCATGGGGGCGCGTGAGGACATCGACCCCGCGTTCCTCGACGGACTTCCGATCTTCCCGCTGCCCAACGCCGTGCTCCTGCCCGGCGGGCTGATGCCGCTGCACGTCTTCGAGCCGCGGTACCGCGAGATGACGCGCGATTGCCTCGACGGCGCGCGCCTCCTGGCGGTCGCGCGCCTCAAGCCCGGCTACGAGGCCACCTACCACGAGCGCCCGGCGGTGTACCCGGCATGCGGGCTCGGCCGCATCATCGCGTCCGAAGAGCTCGCCGACGGCCGCTTCCTGCTCGTCCTGCGCGGCGTCGCGCGCATCCAGATCGTGCGCGAGCTGCCGCCGGTGCGCAGCTACCGCGAGGTGCAGGCCACGCTCGTCGACGACGATCGCTCGCTGCGGCCCAACGCGACGCACGTGGCGCACGCGCAGCTCCTGGCCCTGTGCGACCGGCTGGCGAGCGTGCTCGATCGCGGCGGCGAGGAGCTGCGCTCGCTCCTGCGCGAGTGCAACTCGCCGGGGTCGTGCGCCGACGCGATCGCGGCGGCGCTGATCATGGATCACTGCGAGCGGCAGAAGCTGCTCGAGACCTACGATCCCGCCGACCGCCTCGAGCGCACCGCCGACCACGTCGGCCGCCTCCTGTGCCAGCTCGCCCCTTGCGAGGGGCGCGCGGTCAACTGACGCCCGTCGGTCTCCGGTACCTCGGGGTCTCCGAGCGCCGCTGACGTGGCGCTGCGGACGGTCCCTCGAGGTCCCGGCGCGCACGCAGGTCCGCATACTTGGGCGCGGCGCGCCGCGTGCTGAGGCGATGGGGAATGTACGCACGCACCTCCCGCACGCACGCCACCGACGAGGACACCGGCTCCACCTCACGCGCACCCGGCAAGGCCGCGCCCACCGACGGGCTCCTCCCGGCGGAGGTCTCGGCCCCGATGGGCGCCCTGCTCGGCCATGACGTGTCGAACGTCACGGTGCACGAGGACGGCAAGGCCGACGCGCTCGGCACGCGCGCGTTCGCCCGGGGCGACGAGCTCCACTTCGCCGCCGGCGCGTACCAGCCGGACTCGCCGGCCGGGCTCGGGCTCATCGGGCACGAGCT
>JAIOII010001218.1 GCA_019912685.1 Kofleriaceae bacterium | reverse complement strand
CGACGCGGCCAGCTCGGGCACGCGCGCCGACGGCGGCTGCCGCGTCGCCCGCACGTGCTGCGCGAACAGCTCGAGCGGCGAGCGGCCGGCGAAGGGCGGCGCGCCGACGAGCATCTCGAACATCATCACGCCCAGGGCGTAGACGTCGGCGCGTCCGTCGAGCTCCTCGCCGCGCGCCTGCTCGGGAGGCATGTAGCGGGGCGTGCCTACGACCTGGCTGCCGCGGGTCACGTCGGTGTAGTCGCCCGCGGCGCGCGTCAGCTTGGAGATGCCGAAGTCGATCACCTTCACGCGCTCGCCGCCGTCGCGCTGGCGCACCAGGAAGACGTTCGCCGGCTTGAGGTCGCGGTGGAGGACGCCGACGTGATGCGCCGCCGCGAGGCCGCGCGCGCACTGCGCGGCGATCGCGAGCGCCGTGGCGGGCGGCAGACGTCCGGCGTCCTCCAGCCGCTGCGCCAGGTCGTGGCCGTCGAGGAACTCCATGACGATGTACTGCGTGCCCTCGTCGTCGACGTCGAAGTCGACGACGTCGACGATGCCGGGATGCCGGACGCGGCTCGCGGCGATCGCCTCGCGATGGAAGCGCGTGAGCATCTCCGGGCTCCGCTCGACCGCCGGCGACAGCACCTTGATCGCGACGGCCTCGCCGGTGTGGAGATCGTGGGCGGCGAACACGGCGCCATAGCCGCCGACGCCGAGCGAGCGATCCAGCCGGTACCGCTGACCGAGGACGCGCCCGCGCGCCGGCGACGAGGATCGCGCGACGAGGTCGGCGACGAGCACGCGCGGTGTCTCCTGGACGGCCGGCTGGCGCCCGGTGGACGCCAGCGCGTCGACGTCCGTGTACACCCCCAGCTCGCCCTCGCTGATGGCGCCGCCCCATCGCGCCAGCGCCGTGCCGTCCGCCGGGCAGCGCTCTGCGGCGACCGAATACACCTCGCCGCAGGTGGGACATACACGCATGGATGTCCCGGAAGTGATTGCAGCCGGCGTACCGAACGCCCGATGGCGATCGTGCGCCGCCTTGCGGCTCGCTCGCGGGAATCCAGTCATCGACCTGGAGCCTGGACCCCGGGACGCGAGACCTCATCGTGCGGGAGGGCCCGCTATCTTGTGCTTTCACACGGCCCGGCCGCGCCTTGACGCTACGCAGCGGAGCGGGGTACGAACTCGTCGACGGTTCGTACCCTCACAAGGAAACGGAAATGGCTGAGCTCCCCAAGGACGCGACCCAACTGTTCGACGAAATGGTTCCGAAGGGCCTCGCCGCCCATCCGGACAAGGCCCGCGAGGTGAACGCGATCTACGCGTTCAAGATCAGCGGCGACGGCGGTGGCGAGTGGACGTGTGACCTCACGGCCAACCCGCCGACGTGCGTCCGTGGTGATACGGGCAAGGCCCAGTGCACGATCGAGGTCGCTCACGACGACTTCAAGCAGATGCTGACCGACCCGAACGCGGGCATGCAGCTCTACTTCCAGGGCAAGCTGCGCGTCTCCGGCGATCCGATGCTGGCGATGAAGCTGCAGCAGTTCTTCGATCTCGCCCGCGACGTCTGAGGGCGACGGATCAGAGGGCGGGCGTCGCGCCGGAGACCCTCCGGTGCAGCGCCCAGCCCAGTCCGCCGGCGAGCGCGTAGAGCGCGGCGCCGATGAAGAAGGTGACGCCGAACCCGGCGTTGATCGCGATCACCGTCGCACCGACGGTGCCGATCACGCTCATGCCGCCGTTGATGCCCCACGCCCAGGGCACGATGACGGCGTCGCGCTGCGCCACGAGGCGGACGCCGAGCGGCAGCATGAGGCCCATGGCGACGCCGAAGCCGAGGACGATCAGCGCCGACACCGCCATGCGCGCGGTCAGCGAGATCGCGATCAGGTCGCGCACGACGTCGGCGAGGAAGAGGCCGGCGAGGAGGGAGAGCGCGGCGACGATCGCGCCGCCGAACGCGGCGCCGGTGCCCGGGCGCGAGACGAAGCGGCCCGACAGGCGGGCGCCGGCCGCGGTGCCGACGAGGATCGCGAACAGCACGACGACCAGCGAGTACGACGGGTGGCCGAGGAAGAGCGAGAGGCGCTGCATGAGCGCGATCTCGACGACCATGAACGCGAACCCGATCGCGGCGAAGTACGCGAGGCCGAGGGCGCGCCGCCCGGTCGCGCCGGGCTCGCCGCCGGCGGTGAGGTCGCTCCACCGGCGGAGCGCGAGCGGCAGGAAGACGAACGCCGCGGTCATCACGACCAGGACGGCGGCGAGCGCGGTGAGGAGCCAGATCGCCGGGTTCGAGGTGCGGTTGCCGCCGAGGTGGAAGCCCTTGTTGAAGTAGAAGACGAACGGGCGGTCGTCGGTCGGCGGCGAGAGGTCCTTCGGGTGCGCGCGCACCCTCGCGCTCCAGGCGCCGGCGTCGATCATCTCCGCGAGCTCGGGCTGGAGCGCCACGTTCGCCGACAGCACCGGCTGGTGGCCGAGGCTCCGGCAGGTGCCGTCGAGGCGGGCGAGCTCCTCGGCGGTGAACGGCGTCTTCTTCACGAGGAGCGTGGCGAAGTTGCCGTGGGTCGCCATGTACATGTGCTTGCGCGTGTCGCCGGGCCGGACGCCGCGCGTCTCGAGCGCGCCCGCCGCGAGGATCGCGAGCCGCATCGCCTCGGGCCCCGACTGGTACGTCCACCACCGCGTCATCGTGAGGATGCCGTCGTCGGCGAGGTGCGCGTAGTAGTCCTGGAACGCCTCGATCGTGTAGAGCGTGTTCTCGGTGAGCGCGAAGGCGCCCGAGGCCGTCGCCGCCCAGGTGTCGACCATCGACAGCTGGATCACCTGGTACGTCTCGCGGGTGCGGCGCACGAAGCTGCGGCCCTCGTCGACGACGAGCGTGATGCGGGGATCGCGGTAGAGGCCTCCGGACGCCTGCTCGAATCGCCCGCGCATGACGGCGTCGGCGATGAGCGGGTTGATCTCGACCGCGGTGACCTTCGCCACGCCCGACGCGAGCGCCCGGGCGACGTCGATGCCGCCGCCGGGTCCGATCACGAGCGCGTCACGCGCGCCGCCGGGGTGGAGCGTGTAGCCGAGCGCCGTGATGTCGACGTGCCAGGTGTCCGACGTCGTGTCGCGCTGGTGGGCGACCGGCGTGCGCGCGGCCGAGTCGATGCGGATGTCGTACTTGCCCGCGCCCATGTCCTCGACCGTGATGTGCGAGAACGTGTTCCACTCGTCGAAGACGACGCGCTCGGCGCGCACCGACTTGGTGCTCGGCGTGGCGAAGAGGCCGGTGGTGAGCGCGGCGAGGAAGAGGGCCGCCGCGCCCGCGAGCGCGAGCGCGCCGCGCCGCCCGGGCGAGAGCAGCATGGCGGCGCCGGTGCCGAGGACGGCGATCGCGACGACG
>JAIOII010001217.1 GCA_019912685.1 Kofleriaceae bacterium | reverse complement strand
TCCCAGCTCCGTCGCAGCCGCGCCACCTCCGCCGTCACCTGCGCCGTCGTGATGCGCCCGCCGGGCGCGAGCGTCGCCATGCGCCGCACCGCGCCGCCGAGATCGCGGAAGTTCCCGGGCCACGCGGCGTCGTCGCTCGTCGCGAACCCGAGGAACGCCGCGCGCGCCTCCTTCGCCATCGTCACGCGCACGCCGAGCGCCGCGCCGGCGCGCTCGAGCTCGTGGTCGACGTTGGGCTCGAGGTCCTCCCGCCGCTCGGCGAGCCCCGGCAGCCGGAACGTCCACAGATCGATGCGCGCGAGCAGGTCGGCGCGGAAGCGCCCGGCCGCGACCTCCGCCGGCAGGTCGCGGTTCGTGCCCGCGAGCAGCTGGAAGTCGCTCGTCACCTCGGTGTCGGCGCCGAGCGGCGGCCAGCGCTTCTCCTCGAGCGCGCGCAGGAGCATCGCCTGCTCGCCGGCGCCGAGCTCGCCGATCTCGTCGAGGAACAGCGCGCCGCCGTCGGCCTGCGCGAGGAAGCCGGCGCGCGCCGACGCCGCGCCCGTGAACGCGCCCTTCACGTGCCCGAAGAGCGCGCTCATCGCGCCGTCGCCGCGGATCGTCGCGCAGTTGACCTCGACGAGCGGGCCGGCGAGCTGGCGCCGCGTCTTCTTGAGCTCGTACACGCGGCGCGCCATCTCCGACTTGCCGACGCCGGTCGCGCCGAGGAACAGGACCGGATCGCGCGACGCGACCGCGACCTGCTCGAGCTCGTCGATCATGCGGTTGAACGCGGGCGAGCGCGTCGCGATGCCGGCCTTCAAGAGCGTCCGTGCGTCGGCGTGCTCGCGGGCGAAGCGCGCGGCGACGCGGTCGTAGCGCGCGAGATCGAGGTCGATGATCTGGTACGCGCCCTGGCGCGTCCTGTCCGTCCCCGGCGAGGTCTGCACGAGCTGTCCCGGCAGGTGGCGCGACTCGGCGAGCAGGAACATGCAGATCTGCGCGATGTGCGTGCCGGTCGTGATGTGGATGAGGTAGCGCTCGCGCTCGGTGTCGAAGCGGTACTCGCGCGCGAAGTCGTGGAGCGCGCCGTACACCTCTTCGAGGTCCCACGGGTCGTCGACCGGCAGCGCGTGCAGTCGCACCTCGGTCGCGGGCGAGACCTGACGCACGTCCGCCGCGACGAGCTCGGCGAGCGCCGCCCACCTCGGCGGATGGAGCAGCTCGAGCCGCGTCACCTCGAGGTCGTCCTGCGAGCAGATCGCGACCGTCGGCCGCCACCGCTCCCAGCGCTGCGGCCCCTTGCCGGTGTCGAGCGTCGTCCCGAGCATCCCGATGACGACCGTCTTCACGGATAGGATTCTATCTCATTGTATAATCCGGCTACAACACCGGCCGTGATTCCGCAATGTTAGAACGGCACGAGAGCTGCTCTACAGCCGCCCACTATGACGAACACGAGCTTCCAGGTCACCAACGTCCCGGGCGGCGTGCACATCAAGTCGTGGACGAACGGCGTGCCGTTCGAGGACGCGGCGCGCGCGCAGCTCGTCAACATCGCGAAGCTGCCGTTCATCCACAAGTGGGTGGCGGCGATGCCCGACGTGCACCACGGCAAGGGGGCGACGGTCGGTAGCGTCATCCCGACGGTGGGCGCGATCATCCCGGCGGCGGTCGGCGTCGACATCGGCTGCGGCATGATGGCGGTGCGCACGTCGCTCGGCGCGAGCGATCTGCCCGACGACCTGAAGGGCCTCCGCTCCGCGATCGAGGCGGCGGTGCCGCACGGCCGTACCGACAACGGCGGCCCGAACGACCGCGGCGCGTGGCATGACCTGCCCGCGGCGCAGGCGGAGGCGTGGGAGACGCTGCGTCCGGGCTACGAGGCGATCGTCGCCGACCATCCGAAGCTCGGCCGCGGCGCGCACGTGCAGCACCTGGGTACGCTCGGCACGGGTAACCACTTCATCGAGGTGTGCCTCGACGAGGCGGACCGCGTGTGGGTGATGCTGCACTCGGGCTCGCGCGGCGTCGGCAACCGGATCGGCAGCTACTTCATCGAGCTGGCGAAGCGCGAGATGCGGCGCTGGTTCGTGAACCTGCCCGACGCCGACCTGGCCTACCTGCCGGAGGGGACGGAGCACTTCGTGCACTACGTGCGCGCGGTGAGCTGGGCCCAGACGTACGCCACGACCAACCGCGAGCTGATGATGCGCGCGGTGATCGCGGCGTTGCGTGGAAGCGGCGCGTTGCCGGCGTTCTCGGCGGAGCTCGAGGCGGTGAACTGCCACCACAACTACGTGCGCAAGGAGCACCACCACGGCGCGAACGTGTTCGTGACCCGCAAGGGTGCGGTGCGCGCGGGTAAGGGTGAGCTGGGCATCATCCCGGGCTCGATGGGCGCGAAGAGCTACATCGTGCGCGGCCTCGGTAACCCGGAGTCGTTCGAGAGCTGCAGCCACGGCGCGGGCCGCGCGATGTCGCGCGCCGAGGCGAAGCGGCGCTTCACGGTCGAGGACCACATGGCCGCGACCGCGGGCGTCGAGTGCCGCAAGGACGCCGACGTGATCGACGAGACGCCGGCGGCCTACAAGTCGATCGACGCCGTGATGGAGGCGCAGCGCGACCTCGTCGAGATCGTGTACACGCTGCGCCAGGTCCTGTGCGTGAAGGGCTAGGGAAGAGGAAAGCAATGACGACCGAGCTCCTGATCATCGATGGCTCGCACGGCGAGGGCGGAGGCCAGATCCTCCGCTCCTCGCTGGCGCTGGCGCTGGCGACGGGACGTCCGTTCCGGGTCGTGAAGATCCGGGCCGGACGTGCCAAGCCGGGGCTCCTGCGCCAGCACCTCACCGCGGTGAAGGCCGCGGCCGAGGTGTCGGGAGCGGACGTCACCGGCGCGGAGCTCGGCTCGCGCGAGCTCACCTTCATCCCGGGCCCGGTGCGCGCGGGCAGCTACACGTTCCCGATCGGCTCGGCGGGCTCGACCTTGCTCGTCGTGCAGGCGCTCCTGCCGGCGCTGCTCGTCGGCGACGGCACGTTCACGATCACGATCGAGGGCGGCACCCACAACCCGTCGGCGCCGACCTTCGACTACTTCGTGCGCGTGCTGGCGCCGATCCTGCGCCGGCTCGGCGCGCAACTCGAGGCGCGGCTCGACCGTCCCGGCTTCTACCCGGCCGGCGGCGGCCGCATGCACCTCACGGTGCAGGGCGGCGGCGCGCGGCGCCTCGCG
>JAIOII010001216.1 GCA_019912685.1 Kofleriaceae bacterium | reverse complement strand
CGAGCGACAGCGCCGCGCCCAGCCCGCGCTCGCCCGGGCGACCCGCGATCCGCGCCCGCGCCGACAGCCGCACGTCGCCGAACGACACGCGATCGAGCGCGCGCTCGTCGAAGCCGATGCCCTGCAGCCGATCGCCCCACTGCACGGCGAGCGGCGCCGCGACCCCGAGCTGGTAGCGCGAGCCGAGGCCGCGCGCCGCGACGACGTCGGTGCCCCAGCGCAGGCGCACCGGCTCGCTCTCGAGGTCGCCGGTCATGACATCGCGGAGGACGATCGGCCGCGACATGAGCGACCACGACATCGTCACCGCCCACCGGCCCGCGAGCAGCACGTCCGCCGGCTCGACGCCGATCCACGTGCCGGCGCCCGCCGCCGGCGTGAACCGCTCGACGGAGTACGCCGGCCGCGTCGCCACCGGCGTCTGCGCCGCAGCCGCGCCGGCCAGCGCGCACACCAGCGCGAGCGCCGACGCGGCGCGGATCATGCCTTCGGCGCTCCGCGCTCGTAGAGCCGGGCGGGCGGCACGTGACGGTAGCGCAGCACCTTCTGGCGCAGCATCGCCGCGTGATCGAGCACGGCGCGCCGATCGCCGCCCTCCCCCGTCACCAGCCGCGCCTGCTCGATCAGCGCCTCGCGCGTGCCGCGCGGATGGAAGAGGAACGCGCGCCCGAAGCGCGGCGCGCCCTCGAAGCCGATGACCCGCAACTCGGCGACCTCGCCGATCGCGACGCCGTGCATCGCGCGCGGCTCGTCGACGCGCACGCGCGCGCCGCCGAGCAGATCGAACAGCTCGACGTAGCCGGCGCCGAGCTTCTCGACCGACCACAGGCTCCGGTGCGACGTGAGCCACGCGTGGATCGCCGCCGCGCGCCGTGTCTCGCCCGCCTCGCGGGCGCGCGCGAGCGAGGTCACCGCGGCGGGCACGCTCGCGCCCGGCGCGACGTACTCGACGACGAACCACTCGACGAAGCCCGCGCTCCACACCTCCCACAGCTCCTCGTCCTCGAACACGCGCCCGCGCCGGTCCTCGTAGAGCTTGCGCGCCGCGAGCACGGCGGCCTCGTCGGTCGTGTGCTCGGCGACCAGGTCGTCGAGCACCTGCCCGAGGAACGCGCTCGGCGAGGCGTCCGTCACCGCGATGACCGCATCGCGTCGCGGAAGCGACCGAAGAGGTAGTGCGCGTCGTGCGGGCCCGGGCTCGCCTCGGGGTGGTACTGGATCCCGAACACCGGCTTGCCCTCCACCTCGAGCCCCTCGACGGTGTTGTCGTACAGGTTGATGTGGGTGATGCGCGTGCCCTCCGGCATCGACGCCGGGTCGACGGCGAAGCCGTGGTTCTGCGCCGTGATCTCGACCTTGCCGGTCGTCAGATCCTTCACCGGGTGGTTCCCGCCGTGATGTCCGAACGGCAGCTTGAACGTCTTCGCGCCGAGCGCGAGCGACAGGATCTGGTGGCCGAGGCAGATGCCGAACACCGGCTTGCCGCTCGCGACCAGCTCGCGCGTCGCCGCGATGCCGTACGTCACGGCCGCGGGATCGCCCGGGCCGTTCGACAGGAAGATGCCGTCGGGATCGAGCGCGAGCGCGTCCCTGGCGGGCGTGGTCGCCGGCACGACCGTCACGCGCGCGCCGATGTCGACGAGCCGGCGCAGGATGTTGCGCTTGATGCCGAAGTCGTACGCGACGACGTGGAAGCGCGGCTCGGCCGGCGCGACGACCGGCTCCCACGCCGCCCGCCACCCCGGCTCGTTCCAGCCGTAGCGCTCGCGCGCCGTCACGCGCGGCACGAGGTCGAGCCCGTTCATCTCCGGCTGCGCGCGCACCTCGGCGAGGAGCTGCGCGCAGTCGCCGCCGGGGTCGGGCGCGATCGCGCCGCGCATCGCGCCCTCGTCGCGCAGGCAGCGCGTGAGCGCGCGCGTGTCGATGTCCTCGATCCCCGGCACGCCGTGCGCCGCGAGCCAGTCGTGCAGCTCGTCCTCGCCGCGCCAGCTCGACGCGTCGGTGCGCTCGCGCACGACGAACCCCGCGCACACCGGCTTCAGGGCCTCGAGGTCCGCCTTGTTGACGCCGACGTTGCCGATCTCGACCGCGGTCATCACCACGATCTGCCCGCAGTACGACGGGTCGGAGATGATCTCCTGGTACCCGGTGATCGACGTGTTGAACACGACCTCGCCGTGGCTGGTCGTCTTCGCGCCGAAGCCGCGCCCGCGGAAGATGCGTCCGTTCTCGAGGACCAGCACCGTCGGATGATCGACGTTCACGTTGGCGCTCAATGTAGTCTCCCGTCGCGATCGTGGACCACACGCCCGCCGACCAGCGTCATCACGCAGCGCCCGGTCAAGGTCGTCCCGAGGAGCGGCGTGTTCTTGGCCTTGCTCGACAGCTCCCCCGGCGTCACCGTCCAGGCGCGCGCGGGGTCGTAGATGCAGAGGTCGGCGACGACGCCCGGCCCGATCGTGCCGGGGCCGCCGCCCTCCGTGGTGAGCGCGAACGCGCGCGCCGGGCCGATCGTCAGCGCCTCGATCACGCGCCGCTCGGGGACGTGCCCGTCGCGCGCCAGGCCGAGCACGAGCGCGAGCGCGGTCTCGAGGCCGAGCATCCCGGGCGCGGCGACCTCGAGCTCGAGCTCCTTGTCGGTGAGCCCCTCGGGCGAATGGTCGGTCGCGATCGCGTCGATCGTGCCGTCGCACAGCGCGTCGATGAGCGCCGTGCGATCCGCCGGCGAGCGCAGGGGCGGCGTCACCTTGGTGAGCGGGTCGTAGGCCGCGCACGCTTCCTCGGTCATCGTCAGGTGGTGCGGCGTGACCTCCGCGGTCACCGGCAGGCCGCGCCTGCGCGCGTCGCGCAAGAGGGCGACCGTACGCGCCGCGGAGACGTGGGCGAGGTGATAGCGGGCGCCGGTCCACTCGACGACCTCGAGGTCGCGCGCCACGATCGCGCTCTCGGCCGCGGCCGGCTGCGGGCGCAGCCCGAGCCGCGTCGCCGTGGGCCCCTCGTTGACGGCGCCGCCCTCGCACAGCTCGACGTCGAGGGCGTGCTGGACGAGCGGCAGGTCGAACGTGCGCGCGTACTCGAGCGCGCGGCGCAGGAGGCCGAGGTCGCGCAGGCAGCGCTCGCCGTCGGAGAGCGCGACCGCGCCCGCTGCCTTCATGCCGGCGATCTCGGCGAGGTGCTCGCCGCCGAGCCCGCGCGTGATGGCGCCGACCGGGCGCACGCGGCAGAGGTTCACCTCGGCGGCGCGGCGCACGATCCAGTCGGTGACCGTGCGCTGGTCGTTCACCGGCTGCGTGTCGGGCTGGGCGCACACGGTCGTGAAGCCGCCGCTCACCGCCGCGGCCGCGCCGCTCGCGAGGTCTTCCTCGTGCTCGGAGCCGGGCTCGCGCAGGTGCGCGCGCAGGTCGACGAGGCCGGGCAGGATCCACAGCCCGCGCGCGTCGAGCTCGCGGTCGCCGCGCAGCCCGGCGCCGATCTCGACGACCACGCCGTTCGCCACGCGAACGTCTGCCGGAACGTCGAGCCACGCGCCCCCGGGTTGGGCGCCGAGGACGCGACCGCCGCGGAGGACGAGGTCCATGGCCGTCGGGCTTCTTAGCAGGCGGGACCGACGTGACACAAGCGCTGGGCGGTGTACATTGCGGGCGTGGGTGCGACCGCCGGCATCGTCGTGATCGGCGACGAGATCCTGTCCGGCAAGTTTGCCGACGAGAACGCCGCGTTCCTGATCGGCGAGCTGCGCTCACTGGGCGTGGATCTGCGCCGGATCTCGGTGATCCCCGACGATCTCGACGACATCGCCGACACGGTCGTGCGGTTCAGCGGGAAGTTCACCTACGTGTTCACCTCGGGGGGCGTCGGACCGACCCACGACGACCTGACCATGGCCGGGATCGCGCGCGGCTTCGGCACGCGCGTCGTCCAGGCGCCCGAGCTCGAGGAGAAGGTGCGCGCGTACTGGGGCGAGAAGCTGGCGCCGGCGAACCTCCGGCTCGCGCAGGTGCCCGAGGGCGCGGAGCTCGTGTACGGCGACGCCGTGTGGCCGGTCGTCAGCTACAAGAACGTGTTCATCCTGCCGGGGGTGCCGACGCTGTTCCGGAGGAAGTTCCTGGAGATCCGCGAGCGGTTCCGGGCGACGCCGGTGGTGGTCGCGCGGGTGTACGCGGGCTGTGACGAGGGCGTGCTCGCGCCCGAGCTCGACGCCGTGGTCGCGGCGTTCCCGGGCGTCAAGATCGGGAGTTACCCGCGGTTCGAGGAGAAGGACTTCAAGGTGCTGCTCACGGTGGAGGCGGTGGATGGGGGCGTGGTGAGGGAAGCGGTCGAGATGCTGGTGAAGCGGCTGGGGGAGCTGGTGGTCAAGGTGACGCTCCCGGAGACGTAGAAGGGTAAGGGGGAGGGTAAGGGTAAGGGTAAGGCTGGGATGGTAGGGTGTGCCCCTTATGGCCGAGACCCCGGTATCCGTTCGAGGCATGAACGACCTGCTTCCGCCCGAGTCGGCGAAGTGGGCGCATCTCGAGCGCACCTGCCGCGAGCTGTTCGCGCGCTTCGGCTACGACGAGGTGCGGCCGCCGGTGGTCGAGCACACGGAGCTGTTCGTGCGCGGCGTCGGCGAGGGCTCGGACATCGTCGGCAAGGAGATGTACACGTTCCGCGATCGCTCCGATCGATCGCTGACGCTGCGGCCCGAGCTCACCGCGGGGCTCGCGCGCGCGTACATCGAGCACTCGATGTCGGCGAAGGAGGCGGTGACCCGCTGGTGGTCGCTCGGCCCCGTGTTCCGCTACGAGGCGATCAACACCGGCCGCTACCGCCAGTTCTACCAGATCGACTGCGAGGCCTACGGCGTCGCCGAGCCGACGATCGACGCCGAGCTCATCGCGATGCTGCACGCGCTCTACACGACGTTGCGGGTCGAGCCGCTCACGATCCTCGTGAACAACGTCGGCCGGGGCGACGATCGCGCGCGCTACCGCGAGGCGCTGGTCGCGTTCCTGACGCCGCACCAGGCCGAGCTGTGCGAGGACTGCAGGCGCCGCCTCGTGACCAACCCGCTGCGCGTCCTCGACTGCAAGGTCGAGACGTGCAAGGCGATCGTCGCGCGCGCGCCGAGCGTCCTCGACTACCTCGGCGAGGCGGCGAAGGCGCACTTCGACACGGTGCAGGCGACGCTCGGCGAGCTCGGCGTGCCGTTCACCGTCGAGCCGCGCCTCGTGCGCGGCCTCGACTACTACACCGGCACCGTGTTCGAGTTCACGACCACCGCCGGCAACCTCGGCAGCCAGAGCACGATCGTCGCCGGCGGCCGCTACGACGACATGATCGGCGAGCTCGGCGGACCGGCGACCCCGGCGATCGGGTTCGGCATCGGCGTCGAGCGCACCGTGCTCTGCATGCCGGGCGACGCGGCGAGCTACGCCCCGTCGGTCGGGCTCTTCATCGCCGCCCACGGCGCGCGACCGCGATCGCCCACACGCTGCGCACGGCCGGTGTGGTCGTCGAGGTCGAGCACCGCGACGTCGGCATGAAGGCGCAGTTCCGCCGGGCCGACAAGCTCGGCGCGCGGCTGTCGCTCGCGCTCGGCGAGGCCGAGCTCGCGTCGGGCGAGGGCAAGCTCAAGGACATGGCCGCGCGCACCGAGCACCCGGTCGTGCTCGCGGACATCGTCACGAGCGTTCAGCGGCTCTTGTCCGACGACTGACCGGGGAACGCCCGGCCCGCGCGACGGAAGAGCGCCTCGTAGAGCGCGCGCACGGGCGCGAGGTGGAGCGCGCGGAGGTTGCCCGGGTGCTGCCACATCGAGTCGAAGACGGCGCGTGGGTGGCCGCGGCGCTCGTAGCGGAGCGCCTGCGCGAGCATCTGCAGCTTGTCGGCGGCGGCGACGAGGTCGGCCTCGACGGAGGTGCGCGCCTCGGCGTCGGCCCAGTCGGCGCGGAACGCGGGCAGGAGCAGGTCGTCCACGATGCGCGCCTCGAGCGCGACGAGCTCGCGCGCGAGCTCCGGCGTCTTCATCGGCATGGGCACGTCGCCGGTGCGCGCCTCGGGCGCGT
>JAIOII010001215.1 GCA_019912685.1 Kofleriaceae bacterium | reverse complement strand
CGCCGCCGCGCGCCGGCGACATCGGCGGCCGTGCCCGGCGCCGGCGACGTGAGGTGATACGCGCGCATGACGCCCGACGCCGACGAGGCGCGCGCCGTCCGGGAGCGCGCCGCCCGCCTCGCGCGCTCGATCGAGGACGAGGAGCTCCTCGCGTCGGCCACCCGCGGCCTGTCCGGCCGCCGGGATTAGCCTGCGGGGCGTGTCCCGGATCGTGTCCTTCACCGGCGGCGCGCGCGGGCGCATGGTGGCGGCGTGTCATGAGCAACTCCACGAACATCTTCTTCACGTCCGATACCCACTTCGGCCACGCCAACATCATCCGCTACTGCAACCGCCCGTTTCCGTCGGTGCCGGCCATGGACGAGGCGATGATCGAGCGCTGGAACGCGCGCGTCGGCGACGACGACGTCGTCTACCACCTCGGCGACTTCACGCTCTCGAACCGGGCGACGGCGAGCCGCGTGCTCGGCCGGCTGCGCGGCCGTATCCAGGTGCTCGGCTACCCCTGGCACCACGATCGCGGCTGGGTGCCGCCGACGCCGGGCCCATCGCCGTTCACCAGCGCGAGCGGGCACGCCGTCGAGATCCTGCCGCCCCTTCTCACGATCTCGCCCGAGGTCGACGGCCGCCGGCAGCCGATCGCGCTCTGCCACTTCCCGCTCGGCGAGTGGGATCGCCGCCACCACGGCGCGTGGCACCTGCACGGCCACAGCCACGGCAACTACCGCGGCTCGGGCGCGATGCTCGACGTCGGCGTCGACGACCACGACTACGCGCCGGTCGCGCTCGCCGACCTGCCGGCGATCATGATGGCGAAGACTGATCGGCTGACTGCTCGGCCTCGAGCTTCCGCGTCATGACGGCGACCGCGCGCTCGTACGCGGCCGTCTTCTTCTTCGCCTCGGGCTGGTAGCTGCCCATGTGACCGAAGATGTTGCCGGCGTTGGCCTTGGCCGCGCCGGTGCGGCCGTTGCCGTCGGGCATCTGCCAGAACGCCGACGAGAACAGGAACGTGTGCTCGGGGTTCGCCGCCTGCTCGGGGTCGGCCTTCACCGCGTTGCACGAGCGGCGGATGCGCGCCGCGTCCTCGAGCGACACCGGGTCGCCGGCCGCCTCGAGCTCCTCGGCGCGCTTCTCCATCACCGCGATCGCCTGCACGTAGTAGTAGCGGAAGGTCACCTGGACGGCGCCGCGCCCGACGAAGCTGTCGTGCCAGTCGCCGTTCGGGTTGATGGCGCCGCCCTGCTGGTAGCCGGCGACGCCCGCGATCTGACCGGACGCCGCGCGGTTCAGCCAGCCCTCATCCATGTCGACCTGGGTCGGGTCGGTCTCGTAGCGCTGGCTCGCCTTCTGCGTCTCGGTCAGGCGCCGGAACTGGTCGGACTCGACGTACGCGTTGCCGAGCATCGCCGCCTGCGCCTCGATCGTGTCGAGCTTCATGATGCGAAACGCCGTGTTCATCTCGGTGACGAACTGCTCGACGCACGGGACGACCGCCGCGTCCTTCTGCATGTCGACGGCGAGGTCGGGGAAGATCTCGCACAGCTCGGCCATCGTCAGCGGCGAGGTGAACTTCCGCGGCGTGCCCTTGCCGGGTGTGACCTGCTCGCTCGCCGCCTTCACCGGCCCGAGCTGCGCCTTGTAGTCGTCGTACGAGAGGCCGAAGTGCGACTTCGCGCTGCCGTACATGCTGCCGAACGCGCCGGCCTCGACCTTCTCGGTCGCGCCGTCGCCCGGCTTCTCGGCCTCGGGCTCCGGCGGCGCCGCGAGCTTGTGCTCCGCCGGCTTCGTCGCGGGCGGCGCCTCCGCCTTCTCACTTCGTTCCTCCGTGGCCGGCGGCGGCGCCTCCGGCGAGCGATCGAGCGCGCCCCACGTCATCGGCCCGACGACACCGTCGGCCGCGAGCCCCTGCGCGCGCTGGAAGGCCTTCACCGCCGCGGCCGTCATCGGCCCGAAGGCGCCGTCGGCGCTGATCTCGGCGCCGTGCGCGACGAGCGCCGCTTGCAGCCGCACGACCGCCTCGCCGCGCGAGCCGATCCGCAGCAGGGGCTGCGGCTGGTTGCGCTTCGCCGCGGCGTCGACCAGCTCGGCGGCGAC
>JAIOII010001214.1 GCA_019912685.1 Kofleriaceae bacterium | reverse complement strand
GTGCCGGCCGCGTGCAGACGGCCGTGTGCCAGCCCGCGGCGAGCTTCGCCTCGGACGCGAGCCTGGCGCAGGCGTCGCGCGCTTGCCTGGCCTGCTCGTGGAGGGGCTCGGTCTTCTCGGCGAGCGTGTCGCAGTAGACCTCCGCCGCCTCCGGCGTCGCGCGCACGTGCCGGGGGATCTCCGAGGACTCGATCACGAGCGCCACGTGCTCGAGCAGGATCGCGACGCGCGCGGCGGCCTCGACCTTGGCCTGCGGCGTCGACGACGCGTCGCTGATGATCGCGTACTGCGCCTTCGTCGCCTTCTCCGCCGTCCTGGTCAGGTTCTGGAACCAGGTCTCGAACTTCTTCAGGTCCGCCTTGTGGCGCCGCTCGTTCGCCGGGTTCAGGTCGAGGCCGGTGAGGCGCGCGTGCGTGAGCGCCGCGACGAAGGCCGGATCGTCGCCGCGCTTCGTCTTCTTGATCTCCGTGAACGTCGCCGCGCACGCGTTCCGCAGCGGCACGTCTCGCTGCACCAGCCCGACCGCGCCCGGCACGGGCGTGGGCTTCGCGGGCCGCGCGCCCGCGGTGGCGGCGACGGCGAGGAGGGTGGCGGCGAACCCGGAAATCCGGAGTGAGTGTGGTACACGCATCCCATGAGCATGCGCGATCACGTCCTCGATTCGATCCTCGACGCCGTCGGCGAGACGCCGATCGTGCGGCTGAACTCGCTGGGCCGCGGGTTGCCGGCGGAGATCGTCGCCAAGTGCGAGTTCATGAACCCGGGCGGCTCGGTGAAGGACCGCATCGGCGTGCGCATGTTGCTCGACGCGGAGAAGAGCGGGCGCGTGAAGCCGGGTGACACGCTCATCGAGCCGACCAGCGGCAACACCGGCATCGGGCTCGCGCTCGCCGCGGCGGCGCGCGGCTACCGCGTGATCATCACGATGCCGGAGAAGATGTCGCAGGAGAAGCAGGTGGTGCTCGAGGCGCTCGGCGCCGAGATCATCCGCACGCCGACCGAGGCGGCCTGGGACTCGCCCGAGAGCCACATCGGCGTCGCCCGCCGCCTGCACGAGGTCATCCCCAGCTCGCACATCCTCGATCAGTACGCGAACCCGTCGAACCCGGCGGCGCACGAGGAGGGCACCGGCCGGGAGATCATCCAGCAGACCGGCGGCAAGTTCGACGCGATCGTCATGACCGCCGGCACCGGCGGCACGCTCACCGGCGTCGCGCGCGTCATCAAGCGCGAGCTGCCGCACGTCGAGATCGTCGGCGTCGATCCCGAGGGCTCGATCCTCGCCGGGCCGGGCGAGATCAAGAGCTACAAGGTCGAGGGCATCGGCTACGACTTCATCCCCGACGTCCTCGATCGCAGCCTCGTCGATCGCTGGATCAAGTCGAACGACCGCGACTCGTTCCGCGTCGCGCGTCAGCTCATCCGCCAGGAGGGCCTGCTCGTCGGTGGCTCGTCGGGCTCGGCGGTGTGGGCCGCGCTGCAGGTCGCGGCCGGCATGAAGCCGGGGCAGCGCGTCGTCGTGATCCTGCCCGACTCGATCCGCAACTACATGACCAAGTTCGTCGACGACCGCTGGATGCGGCAGCAGGGCTTCCTCAAGGCCGACTGGGAGGTCGGGACGATCGCCGACGTCGTGCGGGCGCTCGGCAAGCGCGCGGTCATCACGGTCAACGCCGACGACAAGGTCGGGCGCGCGACCGAGCTGCTCAAGCAGCACGGCATCTCGCAGCTGCCGGTGCTCGATCAGGGCAAGCTCGCCGGCATCATCACCGAGGCCGACCTGCTGCAGTCGCTGGTCAGCGGGCGCGTCGCGACCGACACGATCGTCGCGGAGGTGATGGTGCGCAAGGTGTCGACGGTCGCCATGCACGCGTCGTCGGGCGAGCTGCCGGCGATCTTCGAGCGCGGCGAGGTCGCGCTCGTCGTCGACGGCGAGCGCCAGGTGCAGGCGCTCCTCACCAAGATGGACCTGATCGAGATGCTCGCTACTCGCCGCGCCGCTCGGCTGGAAGCGCGGCGTCGTCGGCGCGCTTCCAGCCGAGCGGCGCGGGCACGGCGGAGAGCGCGGTGAGGAGATGCGAGCTGAGGCCTTTGCCCTGCGCCATCGCGCGCGAGG
>JAIOII010001213.1 GCA_019912685.1 Kofleriaceae bacterium | reverse complement strand
CTCCCTCTCCCTCTCCCTCTCCTTCTCCCTCTCCTTCTCCCTCCCGCCACGTCTGGCTCCCTCGCCTCGCGCTCCTCGCGCCGCTCACCCTCGGCCTCGTCGCCGCCGCCGCGCTCGCGAGCACCGGCGCCGGCCGCTCGTCCGCACCCACTCCCCGCGCTCTCGCCGACGACGCGCCGCTCGCGAAGGCGACCGAGCTCGCCGACTGCGCGAGCTGTCACCCGCGACAGAGCAACGAGTGGAGCCGCTCGGTCATGGCGCACGCGACGGGCTCGCCGCTCTACCAGTCGCTCGAGATGCTGATCCAGGAGCAGGTCGGGCGCGATCGCGACTGCCCCGGCGGCGCGGGCGTGCTGCGCGGCGCGGGCCCGGGCGCGTGCGTGAACCGCCGCACCGGCATCGCCGAGACCGGCTCCGGCGGCGCGCTCTGGTGCGTGAACTGTCACGCGCCCGGCGAGAACATCGCGCCGGCGTTGCCCGCGTGGAGCGCCTTCGACGAGCGCAGCCGGCGGCCCCTGCGCGATCTCCTGCCGGCGTCGGCCCAGCAAGGCATCAGCTGCGCGTTCTGCCACCAGGTCACCGGTCCCGCGCGCCCGGGCGCGCCGTACCAGGGCAACCCGTCGTGGGTCTCGCCGGAGACCGGGCAGCGCTTCTCGATGCGTCCCGAGGACGAGCGCGGCCGGTTCGGCATCGGCAACAGCGGCTACGCGATCGACCTCCGCGCGCTCCTCGGCGGCGGCGAGCTGGTCGCGGGCGGCGCCCACCGCGCGAGCTCGGCGTCGGCGCGCGCTTACCTCGGGTCGAGCGAGTTCTGCGGCGCGTGCCACGACGTGCGCCTCTTCGGCACCGACGCGCTCGAGGGCGTGCGCCGCGGCGAGCACTTCAAGCGCCTGCGCAACGCGTACAGCGAGTGGGTCGAGTGGAGCGCGGGCGAGCGCCGCGCCGGCCGCGTGCCCGCGAGCTGCCAGGACTGCCACATGAGCCTCTATCCCGGCGTGTGCGTGCCCGGCGCGGCGGAAGCCGGGCTCGCCGGTCGCACGTGTCCGCCGGGCACGCGCTTCGCGCCGGTGCCGCCGGGGACCTACGCGACCGGTCCCGCCGCGGCGAACGGCGAGCCGGGTCCACTGCACGGCCACAGCTTCACCGGCGTCGACATCCCGCTCGACCCGGCGTTCGACCGCCGCGCGATCGACGACGCCAGTCTCGACGTGGACGGGGCGCCCGTCGGCGCGAAGCAGCGGCGCGACCTCCTCCTCGCGCGCACCTTCCGGCTGTCGATCGACGGCGCGCGCCGCGCGGGCGGGCGCCTCGAGCTGCCGATCACCGTCGAGAACGTCGGCGCGGGGCACCGGGTGCCTGCCGGCTTCAGCCAGGAGCGCGAGATCTGGCTGCACGTGCGCGTCACCGACGCGCGCGGCGTCGTGCACTACGAGGCGGGCCGGGTCGATCGCGCCACGGACGACCTGCGCGACAAGGTCATGCTGCAGGTGAACACGCGGGCCGCGCGCTTCGACCGCCTCGGCCGCCCGCTCGGGCTGTTCGGCGCCGACGTCGCGGACGGCCCCGACGTGCCGCAGTGGAGCCGCGAGCGCGCGAGCACGTTCCGCGGCCGCGGGCTCGTGAACTTCCAGAACGGGTTCCTGCGCTGCGTGCGCTGCATCGGCGCGATCGACGCGCAGGGACGGTGCCAGCCGCTGCCCGGCCAGGAGCGCGCCCGCGCCGATCGCTACGCCGACGGCGACTACGACCTCGACACCGGCGCGTGCCGCTCGAACCTGCGCGGCGAGCACGCCTTCCTCGAGATCTTCTTCCCGGTCGGCGCCCTCGACGCCACCCGCGGGTTCGTCCGGGGACCGGACGCGATCGTCGACACGCGCTCCCTCGCGCCCGGCGTGCCGCAGCGCTACGTCCACGAGCTCGCCATCCCCGACGCCGCCGGCCCGCTGCGCGTCGAGGTGACGCTGCGCTTCCGCGCCTTCCCGCCGTTCCTCATCCGCGCCTTCATCGACTACGAGCGCGAGCAGGAGCGCCTCGGCCGCCGCCCGAGCGGACCGCTCGTCGACGCGCGCGCGCTCGAGCGCCTCGACATCGTCGACGTCGCCGAGGCGACCCTGGAGCTCCCGTGAACGCGAGCGGATCCCTGCTCGCGGCCGGGCGCGTGCGCGACGCGAGCGGCGAGATCTATCGCGACGGCGAGCCGGGCGAGGCGATGTTCGTCGTGATCGCCGGCTCGGTCGAGCTGCGCGCCACGCGCCGCGGTGACGCGGCGCCGAGCGTGCTGCGCACGGTGCGGAGCGGCGGCACCTTCGGCGAGGAGGCGCTCTTGCCGGGCC
>JAIOII010001212.1 GCA_019912685.1 Kofleriaceae bacterium | reverse complement strand
ACGCCGGCCGCGGCGGCGGTGATCACCGGCCAGCGTCGGGAGCCGGCGGCGTTCGCGCGGTCGGGCGTGAGGGACGCGAGCAGGTCGTTCATCGACCCGTGGCGCGCGTCGCGATCGCGCGCGAGCCCACGCTGGATCGCGTCGCGGACGTGCGCGGGGACCGGCGACTTCGACGGCGCCGGGGGCACGTCACCGGCGAGCACGCGCTCGACCAGCTGCGCGTAGGTCTCGCCGACGAACGGAGGCGTTCCATGGAGCGCCTCGTACAGCGCGACGCAGAAGGCGAACTGATCGGCGCGCGCGTCCACCGGCTCGCCGCGGTGCTGCTCCGGCGCCATGTAGCGCGGCGTCCCCATGACCGCGCCGGTGACGGTGAGCTTCTCGCCGAGGAGCGACTCGTCGCCGCGAGCCGCCGCCGGCGCGTCGCGCTCCTCGGCGGCGGCGCCGGTCGAGGCGACCAGCCCGAAGTCGGTGACCCGGATGCGTCCATCGTCGCCGACCAGCACGTTGTCCGGCTTGAAGTCGCGATGCACCAGCCCTGCCTCGTGCGCCGCCTGCAGGCCGCGACCGGCGCGCACGTACGCGGCGAGGACCTCGCGCCAGTCGCGCCCGTGCTGCCAGCGGCCCAGCGTCATGCCCTTCACGTACTCCATCGCGAGGTACACGCGGTCGCCGTGGGTTCCGACCTCGTGGACCACGATGATGTTCTCGTGGGCGAGCTGGGCCATGCCCTGCGCCTCGCGGAGGAGCCGCTGGCGCGCCGGCTCGTTCGCGTCGCGGTCGGCATGCAGGATCTTGATGGCGACGTGACGACCGAGGACGGGGTCGCTCGCGAGCAGGACGATCCCCATGCCGCCGGCGCCGAGCCGCGAGATGATCCGGTAGCGCCCGATGTGGTCCGGGACCGGGACCGCGCCGGCGCGCTCGACGGGCGCCCCGGAGCCGATCGTCGTCGCGACGGTGTCGCCCGAGTCCGACTCCACGGTCTCGTCCAGCGCGCCATCGCTCGTGTGATCCGCGGTCGCCACGATCTCCGTCCACGCGAGTGTCGCACACCGTCGCCGGAGCGCGCCGCGGGCAAGTTGTGGCAAGACCGCGCGAAGGCCTCAGCAGTCGAGCTCGCCGATGATGTCCTCGGGCCGGATCGGGATCGTGCTCGAGGCGGACGGCGGCGGATCGGCGGGATGACGGCGCTTCGGGATCGGCGGCGGCGTCGTCGGGCGGCGCTTCGGGCTGGGACGGTCGGGCTGGTGGGAGGTCATGCGAGTGAGACGTCGGTCGCAGGGGCTCGTTCAATTCAATGTGATTGCTGCGACACTTCGAGCAGATACACCGCGGACCCGGAGCCGGCGGGCGCGCGACGCCAGCGATACGACGCGCCGAAGCCGCCTCCGTGCACGCCGCAGGTGGCTTCCCCGGCGTCGTCGAAGCGCTCGGGGCATCCGATCTGATCGTGGAAGAGCTGCACCATCTGCACGAGGGCGAAGACCTCGTCCATCGTGCCGTCGCGGCGGACGTGGGCGTCCTCCTCGGTCGACTCCTCGCCGTCGGAGAAGCCGCTCGCCACGTGGAGCCCGTCGGCCGGCGAGACGAGCGCGCGCAGCGCCTCCGCGTCACGCGCCGCGAGGATGCGGTTGAGCTCGAGCATCCACGCCGCCGGGCTGCGATCGGGGCAGCTCGCGTCGCAGCAGTCGGTCGCGATCGCCGTCGCGTCGAAGCGCGTCGGCTTGCCCTCGTCCTTCGAGATGTTCAGGACCCACGGTCCTTGCCGGCAGACACCCGCCTCGATCACGCGCTCGGTGACGACGAGGTCCTCGCAGTTCATGCACTTGAAGATGTCGTCGACGCGGTGCTCGACGGCGGCGGGCGCGACCTCGGCCGCGCGCTTCGCCCGCCACGCGTCGAACGCCTCGCGCGTGTGGGCGCGCTCGATC
>JAIOII010001211.1 GCA_019912685.1 Kofleriaceae bacterium | reverse complement strand
CCATCGTCGCGTCCGCGGGCGGGACGCCGCCGTCGATGCCGGTCCCGCGATCGACGCCGCGCCGGCCGAGCTGCCCGGCATGGCGCGCCTCGCCGGCGGCACCTTCACGATGGGCGACGATCCGGCGACCGCCGCGGGCTTCCCCGACGCGCTCGCGCGCCAGGACACGCAGGTCGCGCCGTTCTACCTCGACAAGCTCGAGGTGACCGCGGTCGCGGCCAAGGCCGCGCTCGGCTCGCCGCCGTCGCCCAGGGACCAGCCCGGCGTCCCCGCGCGCTCGATCACGTGGGCCGACGCCGCCGAGGTGTGCAAGCGGCTCGGCAAGCGGCTGCCAACCGAGGCCGAGTGGGAATTCGCGGCGCAGCGCAGCCCGCTCGCGCCCGACGGCGCGCAGCTCAAGCGGCCGGGCGCGAAGGTCGCGCCCTCGGCGGTCGGGACCCACCCCGGCGACTGCACGATCGACGGCGTGTGCGATCTGCTCGGCAACGTGATGGAGTGGACGTCGGACGGCACGGGCGGCAAGCGCATCGCGCGCGGCGGCTCGTACCTCGTCTCGTGGAGCGCGCCATGGGTGGCGTCGATCCACGCGCGCCTGCCCGCCGATCCGAAGAAGCCCGACGAGGAGATCGGTTTCCGCTGCGCCATGGATGGAGGCCCCCGGTGATCCCGAACCGCCCCGCGGTTTTCGTCTCGCTCGTCATCGCAACGCTCGCCTTCGCCGGCCCGTTCGTCGGCCTCTCCGGCGGCACCGCCTCGGCCGCCGACCGCAACTGCCCCGCCGGCCAGACCTGGAACCCCGGCCAGGGCGCGTGCGTGAAGAAGGTGGTCGCGCGCAAGCGCTCGCCCGAGGAGGCGTACTACCTCGCGATCGACAAGCTCGAGGGCAAGGACGGCAAGGTCGACGCGGCGAAGGCGGCGTCGCTCCTGCAGAGCGCCTGCATGGCGCGACACGCGGCCTCGTGCCAGCTCCTCGGCTACCTGCACGAGGGCACGCGCCTGGGCGCCGCCGACCCGAAGCGGTCGCTCGAGCTCTACGAGAAGGCGTGCGCGCTCGGCGACGGCGACGGCTGCGTGTCGGCGGCGAACGTCTACAGCAAGGGGCTCCTCGGCAAGCCCGATCCGGCGGCCGCGATCGCGCCGCTCACGCGGAGCTGCGAGCTCGGCAACGGCGCCGGCTGCGTGCGCCTCGCCGAGAAGTACGAGCAGGCGCTCGGCGTCGAGCGCGACGAGGCGCGGGCCAAGGCCCTCTACCAGCGCGCGCACGAGCGGCTCGCGGCGGAGTGTCCGAAGAGCGGACCGAGCTGCTACCAGCTCGGGCTCCTCTACGTCTTCGGCAACGGCGTCGCGACCGACTACAAGAAGGCGCGCGAGGTCTTCGTCTCCGGCTGCGACGCCGGCTCGGGCGCCTCGTGTTACGCGGTGGGCTACCTCGTCCACCGCGGCTACGGCACCACCGCGGATCCCGACGCGTCCCTCCCCTACTACAGCCGCGCCTGCGATCAGTACGACAACGCCGACGCGTGCGCCGAGGCCGGCGCGATCCTGACGAACAGCGGCTCGACCGACGCCGCCCGCCTCACGGCGCTCGCCGATCGCGCGTGCGCGCTGTCGACGGCGCAGTGCAGCCTGCAGGCGTTCCTCTACGCGACCGGCCGCGGCGGCACGCGCGACGAGCGCAAGGCGACCGAGACGTACCTGCAGGCGTGCCAGGCCGGCAACGCGCTCGCCTGCTCGGCGGCGGCGTCGCGCATCGCGCACGGCGAGGGCGTGCCCGCCGACGGCGTGCTCGCCACGCAGATCTGGGAGCGCGCGTGCGAGACCGGCTCCGGCGAGGACTGCTTCCAGGCCGGCCTCGCGCACCGCGACGGCGAGCTGGTGAAGAAGGCGCTGGCGCGCGCGTTCGAGCTGTTCTCGACCGGCTGCCTGCGCAAGAGCCCGGCGGCGTGCGAGGCCGCCGGCGACATGGCCCTCACCGGCGACGACGGCACGGGGCGCAAGGTCCCCGAGCGCGCGATCGAGCTCTACACCAAGGGCTGCGAGCTCGAGGGCGGCGGCGAGACGTGCACGCGGCTCGGCGACGTGTACCGGAATGGCGAGGGCGTCCCCGCCGATCCGCACCAGGCGGCGGCGGCGTACACCGCCGGCTGCAAGGCCGGCGACGGCGCGGGCTGCGCGGCGGTGGCGCGCATGCACGAGGGCCGGGACGGCATGAAGCGCGACCTGCAGGCGGCGTTCGCCGAGCACGCGTGGGCGTGCCAGTACGGCGAGGGCAATAGCTGCTACGCGCTCGGCCCGCTCGCCGACGCGACCAACGCCGACGCGGAGCTGCGCGGCAAGGCGACGGCGCTGCTCCAGGGCCAGTGCGACAGCACGAAGCGGCGCGTCGAGGACGCGTGTCAGGCGCTCGCGCTCGCCTACGCGGGACAGAACGGCCTCGTCGCGAAGGACGCCCGCAAGGCGTTCGCGCTCGTCAACGACAGCTGCGCGCGCGGCCACCTGTCGAGCTGCCTCGTCCTCGCCAACTTCCTCAGCGAGGGCGTCGGCGTGGTCCCCAACAAGGAGGCCGCGCGCGAGCGCTACGCGTCGCTCTGCGACAAGGCGCTGCCGGAGGCGTGCTGGCACCTCGGCAACGTCTACATCGACCTCGGCAAGTTCGACGAGTCGACGCCGCTCTACCGGCGCGCGTGCGAGGACGGCATGGCGCCGGCGTGCAACAACCTCGGCTTCAACCTGTACACGGGTCAGGGCGCGACGTGGAGCGCGAGCGAGGCCGCCGTCGCGTACCAGAAGGCGTGCGACCTGGGCGATCCGTACGGCTGCGCCAACGTGGGCGAGCTGACCGAGTACGGGATCGGCGTCCCGCCCGACGACGCCAAGGCCGCCGCGCTCTACGAGCAGGCGTGCACCGACGACGCGATCCCCGGATGTCCGCGCCTCGGCGCGATGCTCGAGGAAGGCCGCGGCGGGAAGGCCAGGGACATCGAGCGAGCGCGCGAGCTGTACGCGAAGAGCTGCGCGGCGGGGAGCCCCGACGGCTGCCGCTCGCTGGCCGCGCTCGCCGAGAAGGACGGCGAGCCGCGGCAGGAGGTCGCCAAGCTCGCGCTGCGCGCGTTCGACCTCGCGAAGTCGCAGGCCAAGCTGAACCCGTACTACGCGTACGTGCTCGGCACGCTGCACCGCGACGGCGTCGGCACGCCGGCCGACGCGAAGGAGGCGGTCGCCTGGTTCGATCGCGCGTGCGAGGGCCGCGATCCGCTCGGCTGCATCGCGGCGGGCGAAGCGCACCTGGCGGGCGCGGGTGGCGCGCGCGACGTCACGCGGGCGGTCGCGATGTTCGATCGGGCGTGCGCCGCCGGCGTCGATCGCGCGTGTGTG
>JAIOII010001210.1 GCA_019912685.1 Kofleriaceae bacterium | reverse complement strand
CGGCGTCGGCGCCGCGCCGACGAAGAACCCGCGCGCCTGGTCCAGGCCCAGCGCCGCGCGCAGCGGCGCGAACATCATCTGCTCGGCGCGCGCCACGCCCTCGGCGAGCTGCGGCGGCACCGGCTGGCCCGCCTGCTCGAGCCGCACCTTGGCCAGGCTCGCCTCGAGCGCGCCCTTGATCGCCGCCTTCTTCGGCGCCTCCTCCCCGGCGAAGCGGGCCTCGAGCGCCGCCTTGAGCTTCTCCCACACGCGGGGCACGCCGGTGAACTCGGTCGGCCGCGCGTCGGGGACGTGCTCGAAGAGCTGCCGCGGATCCGGACACGTGGTCACCTGCATGCCCGCGCACATCGCGAGGTAGTGGGTCGCCATGCGGTCGGCGATGTGCGCGTGCGGCAGGAACGAGATGACGCGGCTGTCGGTGTGGCCGCGCCCGCACGCCCAGAACGAGCGCAGCTCGAACATCATGTTCGCGTGCGTGATCTCCACGCCCTTGGGCGCGCCGGTCGTGCCCGACGTGTAGATGATCGTGAGCAGCGCGTCCGGCGCCGTCGCGCGCCACGTCGCCTCGAAGTCGAAGCCGGCCGGCACCAGCTGCTCGAGCGTCGACAGGCCGACCGCCCCGTCGGGCTCGCCGTCGACGACGTCGACGACGACGATCGTCGCGACCGCCGTGCCCTGCGCGGCCTCCCGCAGCGCCGGCAGGAACGCCTGCTGCGTCACGGCGATCTTCGCGCCGCTGTCGACGAGCAGGTGCCGGATCTGCTCCGCCGTCGAGGTGTTGTAGATCGAGAACGGCACCGCCCCGAGGTGGATGGCCGCGGTGTCGACCAGGTTGAACTCGGGCCGGTTGACGAGGAGGATCGCGAGCGCGTCGCCGGCGCGGAGGCCGAGCCCCGCGAGGCCGCCGGCGTAACGCCGCACGCGGTCGCCGTATTCCGCCCACGTGATCGAGACGGCGTTGCCCTTGGTGCGCAAGGCGACGCTCGCGCCGCGCTCGGCCACCGTGCGCTGGAACGCGCCGGCCAGGGTGTCTTCACGCAGCGCGGCGGGCGCGCCCTCGAGCAGGGTCGTCCAGTCCATGGTCATCCTCCCGGTGAGCCTTGACCGACGGTACACCACGAACGTGCCCCGCCCATGCAGCCGCGTTAGCTTCGACCCCTGAGCGACGTCGGCACCGGGCTCGCGATCCTCGGCACCCGCCGCATGGCGGCGGCGCTCCTCCTCGGCTTCGCCTCCGGGCTGCCGCTCTACCTGACGGGCATGGTCCTGGTCACGTGGATGGCGGACGAGGGCGTCACGCTCGCGACCGCGAGCGCGTTCGCGTCGGTCGGCCTGCCGTACACGTTCAAGTGGGCGTGGGCGCCGCTCTTCGATCGCCTCGCGTGGCCGTGGCTCGGCCGCCGCCGCGGCTGGATCGTCGTGCTCGAGCTCGCGCTCGCCGCCGCGATCCTCGCCCTCGCCGGCACGGGGCTGGCCGCCGACCCCGAGACCATCGCGATGCTCGCCGTCGCCGTCGCCGCGCTGTCGGCGAGCCACGACGTCGTGGTCGACGCCTTCCTCGCCGAGTCGCTCGCGCCCCACGAGCGCGCGGCCGGCGCCGCCGGCTACGTCTTCGGCTACCGCGCCGCGATGCTCGTCGTCGGCGGCGCCGGCTTCGTCCTCGCGCACCACACATCGTGGCCCGTGCTCTACGCCGTCGTCGCCGCGCTCCTGCCGCTCGGCATCGCCGGCACGCTCCTCCTGCCCGAGCCGCCGCCGCCGTCGGAGCCGCCGTCGTTCTACAGCACCATCGTCGGCTCGATCGTCGAGCTGCTCACCCGCCCCGGCCTCGTCGCCGTCGTCGTCGCCATCGCGACCTTCCGCTTCGGCGAGCACCTCGTGCTCCACGTGCAGGGCTACTTCCTGCGCCAGGTCGCCCACGTCGACGCCCAGACCATGGGCTGGGTGCTGCCGCTCGCCGGCTTCACCGGCCTCGCCGCCGGCGGCGTCGTGCTCTCGACCGCGGCCCCGCGCCTCGGGCCGCGCGCGTCGCTCT
>JAIOII010001209.1 GCA_019912685.1 Kofleriaceae bacterium | reverse complement strand
GCCCGCGGCCAGCGAGTCGGCGGGCGACATCACGTCGGCGCACGTGACGACGATGACGCCGTGCTGGCGCAGGACCGGCAGGACCGCGTTCAGGAGCGACGTCTTGCCGACGCCGGCCTCGCCGTGGAGCAGGCCGGCGCGGAAGCCGTCGCCGAGGATCATGCGGACGACGTCGTCGCGATCGCGATCCCGCCCGCCCAGCTCCTCACGCTCGTCTTCGCCATAAGGCGCAAGTCCGCGCCACGCCGTGCCAGGTGTGGTCGTCACGGGGCGACTATATCCGAGACCTGCGGCTGCTATGCTCGAACGGGCATGAACTCCAGCTCAGCGCAGCGAGCTGCGGTGCTGTTCGGCCTGGGTGCCGCACTCGCCGTTTTCGCCGGAGGTCGCGCTCTCGCCGAGCGTCGCGATTCGCGGACCACGGTCTCGATCTGGCGCGGCGGCGGCGCCACGTACGGCGGCGGCGGCGGTGGCGGCGCGGGCGCCTTCATCAGCCATCGTCGCGACGTCGAGATCGGGGCCGACGGCGTGGTGCGCTTCGCCGGCGTCGCCGCCGGCATGGACGCCGCGACCGTCGAGGTCCACAGCGTCACCGATCCGGCGGGTACGAGCGTCGTGGAGCAGCGCTTCTCGGCGAACCTCGCCACGCCCGAGGCGCTGCTCGCGCGCCAGGTCGGCAAGCCGGTCACGGTGGTGCTGGCGCAGGGCGAGGTCCGCGGGGTGCTGCGCGCCGTCTCGCTCGACGCGCTCGTCGTCGAGACCGCGGGCAAGGGCCTCGAGATCATCCGGCGCGGCGAGCACGTCGTCGACATCAAGCTCGGCGCCGCGTCGTTCGACGACCAGCCGACGCTCGCGTGGAAGCTCGCCGTGAAGAAGCCGGGCAAGCACACGCTCGACGTGAGCTACCGGACCTACGGGCTCACGTGGGCGCCGGAGTACACGGCGGTGCTCGGCGACGGCGACGTCGTCGACTTCACGGCGTGGGCGACCGTGCGCAACGACACCGGGCTCGATCTGCCGGCGGCGACCCGGCGTCGCTCACGAGCGTGAGCTCGCTCGCCGGCAGATCGAGCCCGGTGTCGTTCAAGATCGCGCGCCCGGTCGATCTCGCGACGGGCGCGGCGCTCCAGGTCGAGCTCGCGCCCAGGCGCAGCGGGGTGCGCGCGCGCCGCGTGAGCGTGTTCGAGGCGAGCGGCGATCAGACGTCGTATCAGCCGCTGTCGGACTGCTACGGCTACATGCCGACGCCGACCGGCGTCCGCACCGAGCAGATGCTCGAGCTCGCCGCCGCCGGTCCGGTCCTGCCCGAGGGCACCGTGCGCGTCTTCCGGCGCGCCCCGACCGGCGGCCTCACCATCGTCGGCGAGGACCAGCTGCGCGTGAACCCCAGGAGCGGCGTGGTGCGCGTGCGCGCGGGCGTCGCGCCCGAGGTCAGCGGCGAGCGCCGCCAGCTCGACTGCCGCGTCGATCCGGGCGGGCGCTCGCTGCGCGAGCGCGTCGAGATCCGCGTGGAGAACAAGGGCAAGACGGCGACCGACGTCGTCGTGCGCGAGTACCTCTATCGCTGGAGCAACTGGCGGATCGACCAGGAGGACGAGAAGGGTGCGGGCGCCGGCGGCAACGCCTACGAGTGGCGGCGAAAGCTCAAGGCCGGCGAGTCGCGGACGCTCAGCTACACCGTCGTCTACGCGTGGTAGCGATGAGGACGGCCGGGCCCCTGACGGCGATGGCGATGGCGCTGGCGCTGGCGGTGACCG
>JAIOII010001208.1 GCA_019912685.1 Kofleriaceae bacterium | reverse complement strand
GCGCCCGGCGCCGGGTCGAGGAGCGCCACCATCAGGTCGGCGAGCGCCGGCGGCAGGTCGGGCCGGACGTGACGCGGATCCGGCGGCGCGCCGGCGCGCTGGAGCGAGACGATCGCGCGCGGCGTGATGCCCTCGAACGGCCGCGCGCCCATCACGAGCTGCCAGAGGACCACGCCGAACGAGTAGAGATCCGAGCGCGGATCGAGCCGCCCCGACCAGGCCTCGGGCGCGGCGTGGCCGATCGTGCCGCGCGCGGTCGGGCCGCTGGGATCCGCGAGCGGCCCGGCGAGGCCGAAGTCGCCGAGCCGCGCCGCCCGATCGGGCGCGGTCTCGAGCGTCTCACCGTCGACGAGGATGTTGGACGGCTTGACGTCGGCATGGACCATCCCGCTCGCGTGCACCGCCGACAGCGCGTCGAGCACGCCGCCGAGGAGCGCGAAGCAGCGCTGCCCGGTCGCCGGCACCGCGGCCACGAGGAGGCTCGGCCCCAGGACCAGCTCCATCGTGAAGTACTCGTGGCCGGCGTCGGTGAGGCCGTAGTCGAGCACCGACACGACGTTGGGATGGCGCAGGCGGGCGAGCGCGACGAACTCACCGCGCAGGTTCGTGCCGGTGCGCGGCCGCGGCATGATCTTGAGCGCGACCTCGCGGCCGGTCGCCCGATCCAGCGCGCGGTGGACCACGCCGATGGAGCCGGCTCCGAGACGCTCGATCAGCCGGTAGCGCTCCGCCGGTCGCATCCCTCTTGGGGAGCATCGTACTGCTACTTGCGAAAGCGATCGAGGTCGAGACCGTGCTTGCGCGCGAGCGCCCACAGGTTCTTGCGATCCATGCCGGCCTGGCGGGCCGCGGCTGCGAGATTCCCGCCGTGCGCGGTGAGCAGCGCCTGCAGGTAGTCGCGCTCGAACCGGTCGATGACGGCGTGCTTGAGCTCCTGGAACGGCCGCCCCAGGTCGAGCACCATGCCGTTGCCGCCGCCCGAACCCACGTCGAGGTCGGCGGCGTCGATGAGCGGCCCGTCGGCGATGACCAGCGCCTCCTGGATCTTGTTCTCGAGCTGGCGGACGTTGCCCGGCCAGTCCTCCGCGCACAGGCGGGCGATCGCCGCCGGGGTGAAGCCCTCGACCTTCTTGTCGGCGCGCGCGCGGTGCAGGAGCAGGAAGTGCTGCGCCAGGAGCGGGATGTCGTCCTTGCGATCGCGCAGCGGCGGGAGCATCAGCGGGAAGACGTTGATGCGATAGAGCAGGTCCTGGCGCAGATCGCCCGACGCCACCATCGCGTCCAGATCGCGGTTCGTCGCCGCGATGATCCGGATGTCGACGTGGCGGTCGTGATCGTCGCCGAGCCGGCGGTACTCGTGGAACTGGAGGACGCGGAGCAGCTTGGCCTGGAGCTGGATCGGGAGCTCGCCGATCTCGTCGAGGAAGAGCGTCCCGCCGTCGGCCTGGGCGATGAGGCCGTCGCGATCGCGCGTGGCGTCCGTGAAGGCGCCGCGCAGGTGGCCGAACAGCTCGTCCTCGAGGAGGCTCGAGGGCAAGGCGGCGCACGAGACGACGACGAACGGCCGCTCGTAGCGCGGCGACAGGTTGTGGATCGTGCGCGCCACCAGCTCCTTGCCGGTGCCGCTCGCGCCGTGGATCGTCACGGTCACGTCGGTCGCCGCGACCATGCCGATGCGCTCGTAGAGCTGCTTCACCCAGGCGCCGGTGCCGATGATGACGTCGCTCTTGCGCGGGCGCCGCCCGTTCTCGCCCTTCGCGCCCAGGCGCCGGTCGCGGAACGCGCGCTCGACGCGGGCGCGCAGGTCCGCGCGCGACAGCGGCTTGGCCACGAAGTCGAACGCGCCGAGGCGCATGGTCTCCGCGGCGATGCGCGTGGGATCGATCCCCGACATCACCACGACGCGCGCGTCCACGCCGCGCGCGCCGAGCTCGCGGATGACCTCGCCGCCGGTGACGTGCGGCAGGTGATAATCGAGCAACACGACGTCGAACCCGTGACCGCCCTGAGTGGCGCCGAGCGCTTGTGTGATGGCGTCGCGGCCGTCTCCGACCGACGTCACCTCTGCTCCATCCTGTTCCAGGAGCGCCCGCACCACCTCGACCGTGCCGGGCTCATCGTCGACGACGAGCACACGAGGCTTCATGACGAGAGTTACCAATCCTTGTCGTAGTCGTAGCGCGATGTCCCGCGAGAGCGCCGGTTGCGAACCTGATCGCGCCGTTGCTGGCGGGACATGGCTTCGAGGTCGTTGAACTTCTGGTCGTTCGGTTGATCGGGCGTGTCGTACTCGGTGTCGTCACGCGGCCAGCTGGGCTGTGGTGTCTGACCCGCGGTACTGCCGCCCTGGTTGCCTTGTTGTCCCTGTTGATCGCCGCCTCCCTGCCCTTGTTGCTGACCTTGCTGGCCCTGCTGACCTTGCTGGCCCTGCTGACCTTGCTGGCCCTGCTGACCTTGCTGCTGCTGCCCCTGCCCCTGACCTTGCTGTTGCTGTTGCTGCTGCCCCTCGCCGCCGCCTTGCTGCTGTCCCTGCCCC
>JAIOII010001207.1 GCA_019912685.1 Kofleriaceae bacterium | reverse complement strand
CGGCGACCGCGAGCAGCGCGGCGACGAGCACGTGGCCGAGGAGGCGCGACGGCGAGCGGGCTTCCGGCTCGATCGCGAGGCCGGGCCGCGCGGTCGGTAGCGCCGCGGCCAGCTCGTCGGCCCAGGCGCGGATGCGCTCGGGGTTGCGGAAGTCGCCGCCGGACTTCTTCGCGATCGAGCGCGCCATCGCGCCCTTCGTGTCGGGCAACAGGCGCCCGCCGAACGTCCGGTGGCCGCGCGCGCCGACGCGCTCCATGAGCGCCGCCACCTGCGTCGTCGGCGGGAGCTCGCTCGCGTCGGCCGACGCATCGAGAGGGCCGCTGGAGAAGAACCACACCGGCACGCGGCGCAGCTCGCGCACGTGGCGGCGCACGAAGCGGCGCGCGACGCGGTGCCAGCGATTCGCGTAGAGCGCGCCGCCGACGATCACCGCGTCGAAGCCGTGCAGCGTCGCGATCGCGGTCGGGGCGAGGACCTCCGCGTCGACGCCGTCGCGGTGCAGCGCATCGGCGAGCATGTGGGCGATCCCCTCGGTTCCACCCCGCTCCGAGCCCCAGGTGACGAGGACGCGCATGGCGACTCCTTTCTCACACGCCTGCACGGCCTGCGCGCGCGAGCCGGCGCCGTGCATCGGGTGCGCGCTCGGGGTCGAGCTCCCACGCGAGCAGCGTGACGAGCAGCGCGGCGAGCAAGGTCGCGGGCTGCAACCACGACACGGCGCCGATGATCGCGATCTGCGTGGTGATCCAGCCGGTGACGATCATCGCGGCCGCCAGCGCCGCCGGGCGCGCGTATCGCTTGTCGGCGAGGACGGCCGCGGCCGCCGCGATGCACGAGCCGCCGACGACGACGAACAGGACGAGCCCGGGGACGAAGTACGTGGTGAACGGGCTGCCGGCCAGCCACTCGGTCGGGACCCCGCCGGCGCCGGTCATGCCGTAGATGCCGCCGCCGAAGGCGTTGAACGCAATGAATGCGAGGAGGGCACCGAGGGTATAGCGAAGGGCCGCCATGTCCCGGCAAGGAGCAAGACTCGGGCCGCGCGGGAACCGGACTTGCACGGGATTCATGGCATGCCCACCACCGTCGAGCTGCTCGAGCACTGGGCCAAGTACGGCCGCGGTCGCGTCGCCACGGTGTTCCGGCGCGCTGCCACGAGCGCGGTCGGGACCTACGGTGCCTATGTCGGCTACGGCTTGATGCATGCCGAGCTGCGCCATCCGTTCGAGGGGGCGGAGGCGAACGAGCCGTTGCCCGGCGACGGGCTCGTCGCGTTCCCCGACTCGACGAAGACGTTCGTCGTCGACATCGCGGCGCCGCGCGACGTGGTCTGGCGGTACCTCGTGCAGATGGGCTACGGCCGCGCCGGCTGGTACGGCTGGTATCCGATGGAGAACGGCGGGCGCGGCAGCACCGACGTGGTCCTCGATCGATGGCAAGGGCTCGCCGTCGGCGACCTCATCCCCGACGGGCCGCGCGCCGGCGAGGGGCTGGGCGTGTGGCGCGTGGTCGAGCTCGAGCCGCCGGAGATGATGGTCCTGTTCTCGCGCCGCGTCGCGACCGACGGCCGCGAGGTCGCCGCGGGCACGGCCGCGCGCGAGCCGACGATCGAGTGCAGCTGGGCGTTCGTCCTGCGTCCGGTCGCGAACGGCGTGGAGGGATGCCGGCTGATCGTACGCGTGCGCGTGCGCTTCCTCGCGACCGAGGGCGGCCTCGCGGGACGCGTGCTGCGCCACTTCTTCGACGTCGGCGACACCGTCATGGAGTGGACGATGCTGGAGGGCATCAAGGCCCGCGCCGAGCACGACCGCGATCTCGCCGCCTCCCGAGTACCTCCCCGAGATTAGAGCGATCTCGACAGCTTGTAAAGCCGCGCGTCGTGCCCACAATGGGCGGCTCCCATGCGGAGCTCCATCCCATCGATCGGCATCGATTTCGGCACGACGAACAGCGCGATCGCGGTGGCGGGCGACGGTGGGCCGGCGCGCGTGCTGCCGCTGCCCCGGCCGGGCGGCGGTACGGTCGCGTACTGGCGGACGGTCCTCTGCTTCGAGCCCGCCGATGACGGCGAACCGATGCGGACGACGGCGGGCGCGCCGGCGATCGCGCGTTACGCCGAGAGCGAGGGCGTCGCGCGGCTCCTGCAGTCGATCAAGAGCCACCTGGCGGCGGCGTCGTTCGTCGACACGGTGATCTTCGGCCGGCGCTTCAAGGTCGAGGAGCTGGTCGCGACGTACCTGCGCGCGCTGCGCGCGGCGGCGCCGATCGAGCTCGGGCGGCGCGTGGTCATCGGTCGACCGGTGCGCTATTGGGGCGCGGAGACCGACGCCGACGACGCGCGCGCGGTCGCGCGGATGCGCGCGGCGCTCGAGCTGGCGGGCTTCGACGAGGTGACGTTCGCGTACGAGCCGGTCGCGGCGGCGCACGCGTACGCGGCGCGCCTCGATCACGACGAGCTCGTGCTCATCGCCGACTACGGCGGCGGCACGAGCGACTTCTCGATCGTCGAGGTCGGCCCCGCCGGCGCCCGCGTGCGC
>JAIOII010000122.1 GCA_019912685.1 Kofleriaceae bacterium | reverse complement strand
CCGGCGGGCTCGGCGGCGGCAACCGGCCGCGCGGCGACTCGCTCCTCCGTCCCACCGAGGACTCGGCGGGCTTCACGTTCGGCTTCCACGGCTTCCTGCGCATTCCCGTGCGCGCGGGCGTCGGCTCGGGCCGCGGCTTCGGACCGGGCGTCGATCCCGGACGCAAGCTGCACTCGCCCGCGCAGATCCCCGACGGCTCGTACACCGACTGGCGCTACACGAACGTGTCGGGCGGACCGTGGACCGAGCTGTGGCTGACCTACGGCAACGGCACCGTCGCCGCGAACGTCGTGCTCGCCGCGTACGACGTGAGCGACGCGAGCTACCGCGATCTCCTGTCGCAGCTCGGCATCAACCAGTCGTTCATCAGCTTCGATCTGCCGCGGCTGTTCGGGAAGCGCGGCGGGCTCTCGTGGAACGTCGGCGCGTTCTCGGGGCGGTACGGCTCTCCGGGTCAGTACGACGCCGGCAAGTACGACACGTACCTGTTCGGCGCGACCCACGTCGCCGGCGAGACGGTGAGCGCGTTCTTCGCCCTGACCGACCGCCTCACGCTCATCGCCGACCACGGCGTCGGCGCGAAGCTGCAGGTCGCGCCGCAGGTGCCGGGCCTCGAGGCGCCGTACCTCCCGTACCCGGGCGACCTGCAGCAGGGCTCGACGTTCCTGCACCACGGCCACGTCGGCCTGATGGTCGGCTCGAGCCTCACGATCGCGTTCCACGCGCTGACCGAGTGGACCGACGACGCGCGCCTGTCGAACGAGGAGGACGGCCGCATCACCAACGTCGGCGTCGACGCCAAGCTCGTCGAGAGCAAGTGGGGCGACGGCTACCTCGGGTTCTCGCGCATCATGTCCGACAATCCGCTGCGCGTCGCCGGCGCGTTCGAGGCGCTGCACTCGTTCGAGGGCTGGAACCTGCGCGACAACTACTTCGGCGAGACCGCGACGGGCACCGGCACGATCGACACGATCCTGGCTCAGCACGTCTTCAGCCTCGAGCGCTTCCGCCGGGGCACCGACCACTTCTGGGGGCAGGGGCCCGACGTCGTGATCGCCGCGTTCGGCATGTACAACCGCGTGCGCAGCGACGATCCGGCGTTCACCGGCGCGCGCGGCAAGCTCAAGCTCGGCGGCGAGGTCACGTGGACGCCGCGCAAGTGGATCGGCGGCGACTTCCGCTACGACCTCGTGCGCCCCGACACCTCCGACCGCCGGCAGACGTTCCACGTGTTCTCGCCCTCCCTGATCCTCCGGACTCGTTTCGCCTCCAACGAACAGGTGATGATCGGATACTCCCATTACGTCAATGGAGACCGCGTCGCGCCGGGTTACCCACACGAGTCGCTGACGCCGGACACGCATCTCCTCCGTATTTCCGCGTCGATGTGGTGGTGAGCGCTCGCGCCACACTCCGGACGCGCGCATCGGCGGGCGTTGCGGGTTGTGCGGGCGGCATCGGCCAGGCATCGTGTGCGCACACCACGGGGAGCGGTCGTCCGCTCAGAAAGGATCCGAGATGCATCGAACGCTCGGGATGTGCGTGGTCTGCGCCGTGCTGTTTGCGGCCGGAGCGTGCAACAAGAAGAACGAGGCGTCGCAGGGCGCCGCGCCCGCCGAGGGCACGGCGACCGCGAGCGCTGGAACCAAGGCGCCGACCACCGCCACGGCAGGCGCCGTGGATCCCGGCATCGAGGCCGGGCCGATCGAACGCGAGGCCGGTGAAGGGCCCGCGGCGGTGCTCGCCGCCGTGAGCGGCACCGTGGAGGTGCGCCGCGTCGGCGAGACCGCGTACCAGGCCGCCGCGGCCGACACGCCGCTCTATCCCGGCGATCAGGTGCGCACCGGCGAGCAGTCGACCGCGACCATCGCCATGGCCGACGAGAGCGTGATCGAGGTGGCCGAGGTGTCGACCGTCGGCGTCGCGAGCCGCGAGGGCGGCGCCGATCCCGCGTCCAGCGCGGCCGTGCTCGCCGGCCTCGCCCGCTTCACGGTCACGTCGCGCGCGCCCGGCGAGGGCGCGTTCAAGGTGTACACGCCCGGCGGCGTCGTGATGACGCGCGCCGAGCCCGTCGGCGTGGAGAGCGGCGCGGTCGACGTCGTCGGCCTCGCGGCGACGGCCGCCGAGCCGGTGGCGGTCGAGAC
>JAIOII010001206.1 GCA_019912685.1 Kofleriaceae bacterium | reverse complement strand
CTCACTCCGTCACGGCGCCTTGACGACGGTCGGCACGCCCGCAGCGAGCAGCGCGCCGTACAGCTCGCGATGGACCGCGAGGGGCGCATCGGGCGCGACCGCCAGCTCGGCCTTGCCGGCGAGCTTGCAGCGCGCAACCGCGAGCGTGATGTCGACCTTCTCGCCTTCCAGCGTCAGGCCGGCCTTGTCTAGCTTGAGCGAGCACGCGCCCGGCTTGCGCGGGGGCGCTGCGACGGTCGTCGACCTGGTCGGCGCCGCGCTTGCTGGTGCCGTTGCCGGGACCGTGTTCTCTCCGGATGCTGGTGGCGGATCGCCAGGCTTCTTCTTGTCGTCCCGCGTGAAGTGGTAGATCGCCGCGCCGGCACCGGCGCTGAGCGCCAGCGCGAGAGCGGCCGTGGTTGCCTTGGACATCGAAGTCTCCTTCGCGCGCTCGGGCGCGCGCCGTGGTGCTCGTGGTGAGGGGGCCCGCGTCGGCCGATGCTGCGAACGCGGACGCGGCGACGGGTTCCGGGACGTCGGCGCGGTCGGCGGCGCGTTCGCGGCGCGGCGTGCGTTCGGTCGCCGCCATCGGTTTCCGAGATAGCCGACGAGCCCGCCGCCCGCGACGATGGCGCCGGCCACGATCGCATCATTGGAGGTGTCGTCGGCCATGGGTTGCTCCGGCTGGATCGAATGGGAACGGCTCGGGGTCTGGAGTCGCGCGAGCGATCGACGGACCCTCACGGGTTGGTCAGTCGGTCAGTCAGTCACTCGCGGTCGTTCACGTCTGGCTCCGGTCACCCGCCGGGGTAGATGTGGATCTCCGGCGGGATGCTCCCGGGCGCGTCGCACGGGCACTCCTCGGCTGCGGGCTCGTCGCACGGCGACGGCTCGGGCTCCGGATCGCTCGGCTCCGGCGGCGTCCTGTACTGCGGGGTCTGCGAGAGTCCCGCGAAGCACGGCGACGCATCCGGCGCCGTGGCGCCGCTCTTCTCACCCTTGTTGCGGTACGCGGGCGCCGCACCGCCGCCGAACAGCGAGCACCACAGGCTCCCGAGGAAGCTCGTCGTGCTCTGCGTCGACGGCGACGCCTTGCCCTTGCCCTTGCCCTTGCCCCGGTAACCCGGCGCGTTGCTCCTGAAGAGGAAGTCCATCGTCCTTGCCTCCTCGCGGCTAGCGCCGCATCACCTTGCCGATCACCTCCGCGAGCACGCGGATGCGATCGACCTGCTTGGCGTGGCCCGCCAGCGCCGTCTGGTAGATCACCAGGTTCTCGACGTCCGTCTCCACGTCACCCTGCGCGGTGGGCGCGCCGGGGAGCGGCTGGAGAGCGGTGAGCGCGAGCGCGGCCAGCTCGATCAGCTCGGCGTTGCTCATGCCCGCGAGGCCCAGGCCCGACGCCTGCGCCGGCTGGTGGTAGACCACCGTCGGCTGCGTCGGGTAGGTCGGCACCGGGTAGTGCCGCGACGGCGCGAGGCCGCCGCCCTGGATGATCGTGGGACGGGTGCTCGGCGGGACCACGATCCCCGCGCCGGGGCGACGGGGACCGATCATCGACGGCCGGCGGCCATCGACGACCATGGGGCGCGCGTTGCGCTCGTCGCTGTCGAGATCGATCACGTTGTACTCGGCCATGGGTCGTTTCCTTTCGCTGTGTGGTGGCCCGTGATCGCTCGCGCGACGCCAGACTCCGATCCGTGTCGCGTCGCTGCCTACGCGGCCTCGCCGAAGTCGTAGACGTCCGCGTCGGCGAGGTCGGCTTGCCGCCAGGCCTCACCCTCGAGCTCGTTCAGCTCGGCCGAGGCGTCGCGGAACATCGCGGTCACGTACGCCGCGCCGCGATCGCTCTGCGGGCGCTGTGCCGCCGCCGCCTGGGCAGCGGACTGTGCAGCCTTCTCGGCCAACGCCTTGTCCGCGGCGGCCTTGTCGGCCAGCGCCTTCTCGGCCGCGAAACGACGCTCCTGCGCCTCGGCCTCCTCGGCGATCGCCCGCTTCGCCATGAGCGACAGCGCGAGCTGACCGGCCCCGGCCGAGGCCACGCTGTTTCCGACGACGCGCGGCGTACCGTCGGTGAGGAGCGCCGCCGCACCTCCGCCCGCGATCATGATCGCGGCGCTCGTCGTGGGCTTCACGATCTTCTGGTTGACGGCGAGCCCGCTGATCACGGCGCTGCCGGCGCCACCGACCACGGCAGCGAGGGCGTCTTTCCATCCGGGCAGCGGCGCCCGGCGGGGCATGTAGCGCCGACGGGGTGCCGCATTGGCCGGGGGCGCGTTGCGGCGACCGGGCTTCTTCTTGTGCTTCTTCTTCATTTCGTTCTCCTCTGGCTTGGGGGATTCGCCGTCGCGCCGCGCTACGCGGCCCGACGGAAGTGCGAGAGCGGGCAGCCGTCGCAAGTGGCGGGCGCCGTGCGAGCGGCCGGGCTCGCGATCGACGCGGGCGCTCGGACGATCACGCGCGGCCTCGCCGGCAGCGGCGCGGCGGGCGCCGGGGCCTCGACCTGATCGCGCAGGTACGCGCGTACGTAGTCGGCGCCCTGCTCGACGGTGTGCAACAAGAGCGCGGTGATCCAGCCGTCGCGCTCGGCTTCGGTCAGGCCGTCCACCTCCTGACGCACGCGTTCGCGCTCGGCCGGCGACAGCTCGTTGTAGATCGCGCGCACATGACGCCAGACCGACGGCGCGATCGGCCCGCGTGAAGTCGCGGCGCGCGCGGCGGGGGTAGCGGCCGGCACGTGATCGAGCGGGAGCCCGAGCTGATCGAGCATCTCGGCGATGTGATCCACCCCGAGACCGAGGTCAGCATCGAACACGCGCACGAGGAGCGCCGCGGTGAACATCACCTCCTCGTGCGGCTCGACACGTGGACGCTTGCCGCGCACGAGCGCGCTGAGGTAGCGGTGCGCGACGCGCACCCGGCGCGTGCCCTCGCGCCAGCCGGCGACGTCCTTGCGCGCCAGCTCGAACGCCCAGCCGAGCAGATCGTCGATCGCCTCGACCGCCGGGCCGTAGTCGATCTCGTCGCCCTCGGCGGTGCGCCCGTGGTCCGATGCGTCCTCCTTCGCTTCGCCCGGCTGCGCGCTGCGACTGGGCGGACGTCGGCGCGTGCGCGTCTTCGGCGCCGTGGCGGTGTTCGTGTCGGTCGGCGTGGCGGTGGTCTTGGACATGAGAGTTCCTTCGCGCCGAGGGCAGACCTCGGCCGTTGGCCGTGCGCCGCGGTGACGCGGTCGTTCGGCGGTTCAGGTGCGCGCGCTCGACGAGCGCGGCGCGGGGAGTTGTTTCAGGCGTGGCTAGCTCGAGAGCGCATCCGGAGGCCGGACCTCGAGCTCCGGGTTGCGTCAGAGCTTGCTGGCGAGCCAGCGGCCGGCGAGCGCCTCGGGCGTGAGCGCGTCGAGCGTGCCGACCATGGCCGGTGGCCTGGCGAGGCCGCCGAGCGTGCGTCCTTCGCGGTTCAGCTCGCGCTCCATCGTGGTGAGGATGGCCGGCGTCGCGCCGAGCGCCGCCAGCTTGAGCCGCAGGGCCTCGATCCCGACCTGCATCCCGAGCCTGCCGCCGATGCGTCCGAGCGCACCGAGCAGCGCGGTATCGGGTCGGAGCGTGTAGCCGCCGATCCGCAGCTCGGGGGCGTTGCGAGCGGCGCATGGCGTCGTCTTGGCCTTCCACTGCTCTGCGGCGCCCTGGTCGAGCTTGTCGATCGCGCGGGCCGTCGTCGCGACCACGCGCGGGCCGTGCTCACCCCAGAGGCGAGCCTCGCGCTCGGCGAGCGCGAGCATGAACGCGATGTCCTTCGCGTCTGCGAGACAGAGCGGTTCGCCGACGAACAGGGCGAGCAGGGCACGGTGCGCGTTGCGCACGCGGCGCGTGCCGTCGTGGAAGCGACACGCCGGCTCCTCGGCGATCTCGGCGAGCCACCCGATGGTCTGCTCCGGGGTTCGCGCGAGCGTGGTCGCGTTGCGCATCGTCGCGGCCTGGCGGAACAACGCGGCGGCGAGCGCGTTGCGCGACTGGTACGGATCGAGGATGACGGGCTCGCCGTCCTCGACCGGGAACGTGTGCAGGCCGTTCGGCGTGTTCGCCGTGGCGAGCCTTCGCACCGGCCGCGGATCGATCATCTCGGCGACGGCGGTGTACCAGGCGGCAAACTCCACGCAGTTCCCCTCCTCGGGGTTCTTGCGCAGTCGCTGGACCGGGTGGCACGTCGTGACCTTCGGGCCTTCGCTCGGGTCTCCGTTGTCGGGGTGGTGCGACCGCGATCGGATGTCGTCGATCAGCGACTGGAGCGAGCCGTGCGTCTGCGCGGCGGCCACGACCTCAGGATCGCGATCGCGCACCCAGCCGGCGATCTCCTCGGTGATGGCACCCAGGCAATGATCATCCTCCAGCTCGCCGGGATGGAGGTTGGTGTGTAGAGGTACAGCGATCACGATTCACTCTCCTTCTTGGTGCGAGCGGGGATCATCGAGCGCACCAGCTCGACAGCTTGATCGACGGTCAGAGGCGACAGCTCCGCGAGCCAGTGCGCGCGTTGCTCGTTGGACATACGCTTGACGACGACCTTCGCGACGGCTCGCTCGTCGGGGTTCAGCGCATGCAGGATGGCCATGAGGTGTGCGGCCTGCTCGGGCGTGGGCATCGGACTCGCAGCGTTCCGGACCTCGGTCGCGGGCGTCGTGGCTTCGGCGACCGGTGGCGGAGCGGCCGGCAC
>JAIOII010001205.1 GCA_019912685.1 Kofleriaceae bacterium | reverse complement strand
CGCCGGCGGCGTCTTCCAGGGCACCGTCGGCAAGAACCAGAGCTTCGGCAAGATCCTGCGCAGCCAGGTCGGCCTCGCCGCCGGCCCGGCCGACGAGCTCATCCGCGCCGTCGGGCCCGTGTTCGACTTCCGCGGCCTGCGCCCGGGGCAAGCGTGGAAGGTCGTCGTCGACGACGACGGCCGCGTGGACTCGTTCGAGCTCGTCGTGTCGAAGACGCTGACGATCCACGCCGCGCGCGACGAAGCGACGGGCGAGCTCGTCGCCACCGAGGTCCAGGCCGCGACGCGCATCGAGGTGAAGGAGGTCGGCGGCCGCATCGACAGCTCGCTCTACGCGGCGGTCAAGGACGCGGGCGCCGACAGCGCGCTCGTCGCCTTCTTCGTCGACGTCTTCGCGTACGACCTCGACTTCTACAACGACACGCGCGAGGGCGACACGTTCAAGGTGCTGGTCGAGGCCGAGTACAAGGACGCCGAGCTCCTCCGCTACCGCCGCATCCTCGCCGCCGAGTACGCGGGCAACGCGGGCACGTTCCGCGCGCTCTACTGGGAGCCCCCCGGGACGCGATCGGCGAAGGGCCGGTACTACGACGACCGGGGGCAGTCGGTCGAGAAGAGCATGCTGAAGACGCCGCTCAAGTTCGCGCGCGTCTCGAGCGGCTTCAACCCGCGGCGCATGCACCCGGTCTTGCACACGGTGCGTGGGCACTTCGGCACCGACTTCGCGGCGCCGACGGGCACGCCGGTGTGGGCGGCCGCCGACGGCGTCATCACCGGGCGCGCGTACTCGGGCGGCGCCGGCAACATGGTCACGATCCGCCACGACAACGGGCTCGTGACGCTCTACATGCACCTGTCGAAGTTCGCGGCCGGGCAGAAGGTCGGGCAGCGCGTCGCGGCGAAGACGGTGATCGGCTACGTCGGCTCGACGGGGCTCTCGACGGGGCCGCACCTCCACTTCGGCGTGAAGAAGAACGGGTCCTACGTCGACTTCCACAAGCTCGCGCCCGCGCGCGCCGCCGGCGTGTCGAAGAAGGATCTCCCGGCGTTCAAGTCGAGCATCCAGCCGGTCATCGACCGCCTCGCCGCGATTCCGACGACGCCCACGCCCGGCGCGGCGCCCACCGCCGTGGCAGCTCCCGAGCCTTAGGCGCTCGGTCGCCCGAACACGACTCTGGCTGGCATGAAGCCGAGCCAGGGCCACAGCTCCGACGGCAGCGTGTCGATCGTCCCGACGACCTCGTGGCGCTCGCCGACCCGGACGTGCTGCGTGCGCGAGCGCGGCAGGTACTCGGTGCCGAACCAGGCGTACGCCTTCACCTCGCCGTCGTCGCCGGTGACGAACACCATCGTGCCGAACCCGAAGCCGCCGTCGCCGCTCGGCTCGCGCGTGTCGTCCTGGTGCGGCAGGCGCGTCGCGTCGACGATGCGGACCGCGTAGGCGCCCGGCCAGCCGGCGACCGCGTGCGCGGGGCCGACGGCGAAGCCGACGTGCCCGGTGATCTTCGACGTCGAGATCGGCGACCGGAGCCACGCGAAGGTGTCACCCGCCTTCACCTCGCTCACGTGGACCCGCTGCCATCCCTTGCGCGGACGATCGGTCGGGGCGCGCGCGATGGCGTGGAAGAAGTCACGCGCGACCGGGCGCGAGCCGGCGACGGCGCGGCGGGCTCGCGGCGCCGACCGCTGGAGGATCCAGGCGGCCATGCCGGAGCAGTCCCACGCGTAGTGCCCGTCGCGCGGGCGGACGACCGTGCGCGCCTGGTACTTCGTCGTCCGCAGGTCGGTGCGAACCGTCCGGAGCAGCTCGATCAGCTTGCCGCCCGCCGGCGTCGCCGCGTCGGCCCGCGCCATCGTCTCCTCGGCAAGCGGGACCGCGGTCGCCTCCTCGGCGGTGGCTCGCGGCGAGGCGAGGCAGGCCGCCGCCAGACCGATGACCGCCACGACGGTGCGGAGTCCCACCCCCTGGGGATGACACCGTGACCCGAGCGGCGCAACCTCGACCGCGCCGGGAGCGCGGTCGGTATCGGTTGCCGACGAGCGCTTTCCCGCGCATCCTTCGAGAAGGCTCGTCGCGCGGAGGTTTTCTTGGTCAAGCTGCTCCTGGGTCTTCTGAAAGGTGTCGTCCTGGGCGCGGCCATCGGCTATGGCGCGTACGCCGCCGGGCTCGACGGTGGGTTCCTCTGGCCCGTGTACGGCTTCGTCGGCGCGCTCGTCGGCCTGATCGCCGGCACGCCGCTCTGGAAGCTCATCACCGACAAGAACGCGACCTCGTGGGTGAGCGTGCTGAAGGCGATCTTCGGTTTCGGCGTCGGCTGCGGGCTCTACGCGCTCGTCGGCAAGGTGTGGGGCGGCTTCGAGCTGACGCTCGACTTCCTCGAGGCCAGGCCGCGGCTCGTGCAGCACTGGCAGCCCGTGTTCGGCGCGGCGGTCGGCGGCTTCCTCGGCGCGTTCTTCGAGATCGACGACGCTATCGGTGGTGATGACGGCGGAACCAGAGGGCGAGGCGCGGGTTCTGCCCCCGCCGCCAAAGGAAGCCGTCCAGCACGTAGTGAGTGAGCTGCGGGACGGCGAGGAGCGGCACCAGGAAGGTGTGCGCGTCGTCGAGGCCGAGCTCGCCGCCGAAGAGGTGCGGTCGGTCGTGCCAGATCGCGCGATCCCAGAGGAGCTCCTCGAGGTACGCGACCGCCCATAACGTCGCCGCGAACACGAGCGCGCCGCGCGCGAGGAGCCGCGCGCCCGGGCCGGCGGCGGTCTCGGGGTCGGCCTCGGCGACGGCGCGGCCGTAGACGAAGACGAGCGCGGCGTAGGGCACGCCGTGGATGAGCACGTTGGTGACGGTGAAGGTCAGGTCGCCGTCGGTGGCGATGATGCCCGTGTACCAGCACGCGACGGTGGTCGCGACGACGAGGTGCTTGCCCCACGACGGTGGGTGCGTGCGCGCCTGGACGACGGCGCGCGCGACGTACGCGACGAGGATGGCGACGTAGAGGGCGCCGCCGAGGGTGGCGACGAGCTCGGGCACGCCGGTGGCGAAGTCGCCGGGGCGGAACCACGCGAACGAGCGCTCGGGCGCGGCGTGCCACCAGAGGAGCGGGTAGAGCGTGGCGGCGTAGATCGCGGCGCCGTCGACGAGCGCGCCGGCTGGGTCGCGCTCCTCGTTGCGCGCGCGGTAGAGCGCGACCCAGCCGTACTGCTGGCGCACGAAGTGGAAGACGGCGACGTAGGCGAGGACGCGCCAGAAGAGCGCGGCGCCGCCGGCGGCGTAGAGCGCGACGCCCGCGGCGTAGCCGGCGAGGGGAACGGTGGCGTAGAGCTGCGGCCGGCGGCGCAGCTCGACGGGATCGAGGTACGTGACGAACGCGGTCGACCAGACGTGCGCGACGTCGACCATGAGCACGAGGACGATCCACGCGCTGTCCGGCGTCTCGCGCGGCAGGTCGAGCGCGGGCGCGAGCGCGACGACGGCGAGCGCGACGAGCGCGGGCACGAGGAAGACCGCGAGGTCGAGCCGCGGGCCGAAGAGCCACCGCGCGCCCTTCGACTCGCCGCTTCGCGGCTCGCTCATGGCGAACGGGATCACGGCGGCCTCCCGCCTGCCGCGGCGCCGAGCGCGGCGAGCACCTCGTCGGCGGCGCGCACGCCCTGGTCGAGCGCCTCCTCGAAGAGCGCGACGCCGGAGAGCTCGGAGACGGCGAAGTGGATCGACCCGAGCGGCGCGCGCGCCGCGGCGAGCGCGGGATCGAAGACGGCCCCGACGCGCGGGCGCGGCATGCCGTGGCCCCAGTAGGCGACGTCGATGCGCGTGCAGCGCCCGCGCAGGTCGGGGTGGGCGCGGGCGAGGTCGGCGAGCGCGGCCTCCGCCCAGTCCTCGCGCGTCGCGGTGTCGAGCGCCTGTCGCGCGGCGACGGCGTCGCCGGTGAAGGGGTAGTACCAGGTGAAGACCGTGGGCCCGTGCTCGCGCCCGCGCTGGTGCGTGGCGACGACGTAGCCGAGCGACGGGCTGTCGTAGAGGACGTTGTCCCAGGCGAGCGGCGCGTCGCCGTGGCGCGTGCGCGGGCGCGAGTCGAGGTGGAGGTTGGCGACCGCCCAGGCGCCGCGGTCGATGACGGGGAGCGCGCGCGCGCCGGCGCGCAGCGGCGCGACGATGCG
>JAIOII010001204.1 GCA_019912685.1 Kofleriaceae bacterium | reverse complement strand
CGTCGGCCGCCTCGAGCGCGCGCGCCATCTCGGCGGCCGACGCGTAGCGGTCGCCGGGGGCCTTGGCGAGCGCGCGCATGACGACCGCCTCGAGCGCCGCCGAGAACTTCGCCTCGGGCTTGCGCTCGCTCAGGAGGGGCGGCGGCTTGGTCTGGTGCGCGATGATGACGTCGGTCGGCTCCTCGCCGACGAACGGCGGGCCGCCGGTGAGCAGCTCGAAGAGGACGAGCCCGGTCGCGTACAGATCGGTGCGCGCGTCGACGTCCTCGCCGCGGCTCTGCTCGGGCGGCATGTACGTCGGCGTGCCGACGGCGTAGTGGCCGGTCAGCCCGCCGCCCGCGCTCTCCATCAGCTTGGCCAGCCCGAAGTCGAGCACCTTCACCTGATCGCCGAACTCCGTCGACGTCATGATCTGGATGTTGCTCGGCTTGATGTCGCGGTGGATCACGCCCTGCGCGTGCGCGTGATCGAGCGCCGCCAGGATCTGGCGCACGATCTCGATCGCGCGCGCCGCCGGCACCGAGCCGCGATCGAGCAGGTCGATGAGCGCCTCCCCGCCGACCAGCTCCATCACGACGTACGGCTCGTCCTCGTGCACGCCGGTGTCGATCACCTGCGCGCAGTTCGGGTGCTGGAGCCGCGCCATCGCCATCGCCTCGCGCTCGAAGCGCTTGACGAACGTCTCCTCGGCGGCGGCCCACGCGTGGAGGAACTTGATCGCGACCTCTCGCCCGAGCTTCACGCGCTCGCCGCGATAGACGACCCCGATGCCGCCCGCGGCCAGCGGCTCGATCACGCGGTAGCGGGCGTCCAGCACCGCACCCAGACGCGGATCCTCCTGCATCACGACCATCCTACAAGAGGTGGCTACGCCTTGTAGCTCGGCCGCGCCTTCATCTCGGCGTACCAGCGCGCGAGATGTGGGGTGTCCTCGCCCACGCGGATCTGCGAGATCTTGCCGAAGTCGATCGCGCACAGCGCCGTGATGTCCGCGACCGAGAACGTGTCCCCGGCGAGCCACGGCCGGTCGGCGAGCTCGCGATCGAGCCAGGCGAAGCGCCTGGCGAGGTGCTCGCGCATGATCTCGGCGAACTCCGGCGCCTGCCGGATGCGGCCGAGCCAGAAGGGGTGGCTGTTGCGGAACACCTGGGCCACCGGGAACAGGAGCTCGAGCTCGGCGTGGCGGTTCCACTGCTCGATCTGCGCGCGCGACCACGTGTCGGTGCCGAAGAGCGCGGGCTCGGGGTGGAGCTCCTCGAGGTACCGGCAGATCGCGATCGACTCGCGCAGGAGGCGCCCGTCGCCGAGCTCGAGCACCGGCACGAGCGCGAGCGGGTTCTTCTCCAGGTACGCCGGCTGCTCGTGGGCGCGGTCGTTGATGCTCACCTCGATGAAGTCGACCTCGCCGGTCAGCCCCTTCTCGGCCAGGAACATGCGCACGCGGCGCGGGTTGGGGGCGCGGGTGTCGTGATAGAGCAGCATCGGCGGGAATCTACTGCGTGTGACCCCGGTTCCACGTCGCGAGCAGCGCTCTTGACGCGTCAACTACACCCGTAGTAGCAATACGAGACCTGTCGTGACCCGCGCACCCGAGCTCACGCCCGCCGAGTTCAACGTCATGAAGGCGCTGTGGCACCTCGGCCGCGCCACGGTCGCCGAGGCGCGCGCCGAGCTGATGCGGCGCGGCGGCGGCGAGCCGGCGTACACGACGGTGATGACCTTGCTCGGGCGGCTAGCGGCCAAGGGCGCCGTCGTGGTCGATCGCGAGCGCGAGCCGTTCGTCTACAAGCCCGCGTTCGCGCGCGCGTCGATCCTGCGCGAGCGGCTGCGCGAGTTCCTCGACGACGTGTTCGACGGCGAGGCGCAGGCGATGGTGCTCGGGCTCGTCGAGGACGAGTCGCTCACGCTCGACGAGCTCAAGGAGATCGAGAAGCGGATCGGCAAGCCGGGCGAGAAGAAGGAGAAGCGCTGATGGCGAACCTCGGCGCGATCGCCAGCGGCGTCGTCGGTGCGCTCGGCACCTCCTTGCTCTTCGGCACCGCGCTCGCGCTCGCGGCGTGGCTCCTGTCGATCACGCTCCTGCGACGCGCGCGGCCGGCGGTGATCGCCGCCCTGTGGACGGTCGTGCTCCTCAAGTTCCTCGTGCCGGTCGGGCCGGGGGCGACGTACTCGCTCGCGTCCGTCGTCGACGGCCTCGTGCGCGACCCGGCGGTCGCGGAGCCGGTCGTCGTCACCGCGCCGCCGGCCGGCGCCCGGCTCGCGCCGGAAGCCGCGGCGT
>JAIOII010001203.1 GCA_019912685.1 Kofleriaceae bacterium | reverse complement strand
CCGACGGTGCCGGCGACGAGTGCGACCCGTGCCCGCACCGGCCGATCGCGGATGGCGGCGGCGGCGACGCGGACGGCGACGGCGTCGGCGACGCGTGTGACCCGCGGCCGGGGATGGCCGACCGCATCGCGCTGTTCGAGGGCTTCTACGACGCGCCCGGCGACGAGTGGCGCTTCGTCGGCTCGTGGGACCACGATCCGAGCGGGACCGGCTTCGTGCGCTACCCGTTCGCGGTGAGCGCGGCGGCGTTCGCCATGCATCCGCGGCAGTTCGAGCCGCCGTACCAGCTCGAGAGCGGCGTCGTGGTCGACGTGCTGTCGGCGTCGGGGACCAACCCATCGCGGCAGGCCGGGGTCGTGTTCGCGGCCAGCACCGGGCTCGACCAGTTCTACCTGTGCTCGGTGCGCGACGACGTCGGCGCGACGCCGGCGCGCGCGTACCTCGGCCGGTACGGGGCGATCGACCAGGTCGCGGAGAACGCGTCGACCAACCTGGCCGACGATCTCGCGCCGGGGTCGACCTTCCGCGTGCGCGGCTCGCATGCGGCGGATGCGCAGGGCTGCCTCGGGACGCTGGTGGCGACGTCGGGGAGCCCGACCCTGCCCGCGACGGTGGCGCCGGGGACGCACATCGCGCTGAGGACGTTCGGCATGAGCGTTCGCTTCGACTATCTGGTCGTCTACCAGCCGGCGCCGTGATACCCAGCGCCGATGGCTCTCACCGGCAAGCAACGTCGCTCGCTCCGCGCCCTCGGCCACGGCCTCACGCCGGTCGTGCAGCTCGGCAAGGGCGGCATCTCGACCTCGCTCCTCGACGCGGTCGACCAGGCGCTCACCGACCACGAGCTCATCAAGGTGAAGCTGCTCGACACGTTCGAGCTCGACCGCCACGACGCCGCCGCGCAGCTCGCCGAGAAGACGAAGAGCGAGGTCGCGCAGGTGCTGGGCAAGACGATCCTGCTGTACCGCCCGGATCCCGAGGATCCGCGGATCGAGATCTGAGGCCGCGGTCGAGAAGTCGTAGCGCTTACCATCTCGGGGCGGCGTCCGAAGTGGTGCTACTCGAAGCGGCGGAGATCGGCTCGAGCCGGAGCTCGAGCCTGGGAGGCGCGAGCTTCAACCACGCGCCCGTGTAGAGATCGACCGGGACGCCCAGGCCGAAGTTCAGGACGTTCCACAGCGTGGTCCAGTTGAACGAGCCATCGATCGACTTGATCTCGATGTCGGCCCCGGCGCGCCACCCGATGACGGCGTAGATCTCTCCGCGATCGAGCTCGACGTCGACCCGCCCGACCCCGAACGCCTCGAGCCCGATCGTGCTCACGAGCCTGTCCTTGATCGGCCGCGGGATCCGTTCGTAGAGGCGAGCGAGCTCCTCGGTGGTGCCCGCCGGGGTCTGTCCCGTCTTCACCTCCACGATGAGGCCGGTGATGAAGCGCTCGATGCCCACGGCCGCGATGAGCTCCCGATCTTCGGCGGACAGCTCTCCGTGCAACAGGCCCAGGACGCGCTGTTGCAGGTCGGCGACCTTGCCGATCTTGGCGACGGCCGCGCCCGTCGCGCCGCCGAGCACGATGATCGTCGAGTCCGACGGAGTCGCCGTGACCGTGACCTTCTGCGAGCTCCCGCTGAAGATGGTCGCGCAGCCCGGGATCGCGAGGACGAGCAGGAAGACCAAGATCTTGTTCATCGATGAGCCCCTCGACACCCTGAAGACTACGCCGAGATTCAGTCGTCGATGAAGGGGCGCTCGCCCTGAACGCAATCGGTGCGGATCCACTGGATGGGCGGCCTGATCGCATCGCCATACCAGCAGTCGGCCCGGTCTCCGACTTCCTCCGGCACGTCACCGCCGCGCTCGACGCGATCGTAGCGGGCGACGAGGGCGAGGAGTACGACCTCGCGACGGGTACGCGCGTCGATGTCGATCCGAAGTATCGCCGCTGACGGCGCGGAGTGAGGCACCACCATAGGCTCGGGGCAGGAGTGCATCGCGATCCTCTCCTGCGCCAGGTGAGCCGCGGGCGCGGGCGCACTTAGCGGCATCACTTCGGCTACTTAGAGAATAATCACGCTCAGCACGCAACCGGGAACAGGGGCTAGCGATACGGGCGCCCAAACGAGGTGGTCCTCATGCCCAGCATCCGCGTGCTTCGTCCCCGCCCATTCATCGTCGCCATCGGTGCCATCGCCGGTTGGGCGACGCTCGCGACCGGCCAGGTCTCTCCCGACGGTCGGCACCATACGACGGTAGGTCCCGGCACCGGCGTCGCCCAGCACGGGTCGCCGACGGGCGGCTTCGCCGCGTCCGTGCCGCTCGACCTGCCGGACCCACGCGGTCCGCTTCCGGTTCCGGTCTCGATCGTCTACACGGGTACGTCGCGCGCCGGTGCGGCAGGCGTCGGATGGGACGTGCCGGTGACGTTCGTGCGACGGCAGGTCTCCACGTGGCGGCGGCGGCCGAAAGGTGCGGTGCTCAGCGACCAAGGCCCGGAGCGGATCCAGCTCGGACTGGGTGGCGCGACCCAGCTCATGGTGCCGCGCACCGACGGGGTCTACGTGCCGTACGCCGGCAGCGAGTACCTCGAGCTCCGGCGGAGCGGCACGGGATGGAAGCTCCGGACGCTCGACAATCTCGAGTACACCTTCAGTCCCTCGGACCAGGACCTCTGGCTGGCGACGGAGATCCGTGATCTCGTCGGCACCGATCGCGTCGAGCTCCGCTACACGAGCTGGGGTGATCTCGCCAGCGTCAGCCACACCTACGGTCTCGACGAGAAGTTGCCGCTCTACGAGGTCAAGCTGGTGCACGAGGAGTACGACGGCACGGTCTTCGACTCGGTCGTGGACGATGCGAGGCGCTTCAGCCGATCGCGCGTCATCAAGCGGGTCGAAGTGTGGGCGCGCAACAACCATGCGCCCTCCCTCGAGCCCAAGATCATCCGCGCCTATCACCTGACCTACGAGGGTGACCTCGACACCGGGAAACCGCGGCTGAAGGCGGTCAGGGTCAGCGGCGAGGAGGGGGCGCCGGGCGGCACGCTACCCGTCGCGGAGTATGGGTACGGATCGATCTCGTCGCCCGACAAGCCAGGCATCCACTTCGGACCGGAGGAGATCGTCGCCCGCAATCTGCCGGCGGCGTTCCAGTACCACCTCAGCACGACGAGCACGGAGGTCGAGGAGTTCGTTGGCTCCTCCGGTTTCCCTCCGACGGAGCCGCCGCGTGGGCGACGAGAGTGGTCGAGAACGCGCCACCTGCTTCGCGACTTCACGGGCGACGGGTTGCCTGACCTCCTCTACAAGGAAGGCAACCTGTGGAAGCTGGTGGCCAATCGCCTCGACAGCAGCGGTAACCCGCAACTCGATGGCCCGGTGACCTCGCAGTGGACAGAGCCGGCGGAGCTGCATGTGGAGACCACGTTCCGCTTCGTTCCTCCCTACACGACCCAGGAGGAGAACCGTTCGGCGCGCCAGGCGATGATCACGACGGACACCTGGACCACCTTCGTCGACTGGAATGGAGACGGACGCCTCGACATCGTCGACACGCGCGCAGGTGCACATTCGGTGGACCCGGAAGACTCCTGGCGGATCTGGATCAACCAGCCGACCGCGAACGGCGGCATCCAGTGGCGACCCTTCGATCTCCGCGTCGGCAACCTGCGTGGGTTTCTCGACGAGCATGGGTTCCAGCCGGATCGAGTGTCCAGTCCGTTCTTCAGCGAGGTCTCCGATCACTTGCCGCTGGCGCGCACGCGCTCGTGGCCACGAGTCAACACGTGGGATTGCCGCTCGTGGGCCTGCACGACCCTCAACGGCTTTCACTGTGATCCCGCGCAGCCATGCGAGGACGCACCGGACTGGTACGACCCGGACGCTCCGGTCCAGGTCGACACGATGACGGAGTGGGAGCTCGCCGATTCGAACGGCGACAGCTATCCAGACTTCGTCGCGCTGACGAGGCCCGTGCGGCAGTGTGAAAGGCGGTACGAGTACGCTGGCGGCCCGGATCCCGGACTCTCGGGATCGCGAACGTGGGGATGGAACCACTGCGAGTCGGGCGACTCCCCCCTCGAGGTGCTCGGCCTCGACCTGCAGGAAGGGACCTACGCGTGCGCCGCGGAGCAGCACGAATGGATCTCCTCGGAGGTTCCGTTTCCCGGAGACCCTGCGATCAACTGGCCGTGCGGCGAAGCCGAGCCCGGAGAGGCCGGTGCCGTCGTGTTCCTCAACCGCTTCGGCCCGTTCCTCGGACATGCGTCTTCTGCGCTCGGCCCGACGCCGATCGAGCTCGACGGTGAGTTTCCATCGGGACTCGGGCAGTGGACGACGGGCTCCGTCACGCTCGGGAGCGTCCCTCGGCCCGCAGCGGGGGTCAGCTGGCAGGCCGGCGGGCTCCTCGATCGGTTCGGTAGCGGCGAGCTGAAGCCGGTCACCCGGACGAACCTCGACACACACGTCGACACCGCGATCTTCAACAACAACCGGGAGGAGAACTGCAGGCCAGGCAGTCTCGCGACGATCTTCGAGTCGTGGCAGAAGGCCGGGGAAGCGGACCTCAACGGCGACGGCCTCGCGGACCATCTCTTCGCCTCGAGCAACGAGGTGGCCACGGCTCGCTGGCGTGTGAGGTTCAACACCGGCGTCGGCTTCACGGAGCCAGCTGACATCAACGCGCCGGTACGGTTCGCGGTGTCCGAGGCCCGTGGAAGCTGCTCGAGCGCCGACATGCAAAGCGCTGCCGGGCTCACCGACCTCGACGGTGACGGCATCCCAGAGTTGCTTCGTGTGTCGGGAGGTCTCTTGCGCCGCTCGAAGCTCGCCGCGAACTCCCTCGAAGTCGGGCGGCTCACGCGCATCCATAACGGCTACGGCGCGATCACGTACATCCACTACGCCAACGCCAAGGCCGATACGACGACGCGCCACGCTGTCCCGTTTGCCGAGGTCGTCGTCTCCGAGACCGGAACGAGGGTCCAGGATGGTGGCCCCGGTATCGCGCCGGTGTTCTACGCCTATGGCGACGCGAGCCTGACCTACGAGCCATTCGCGGGGGGCTGGGCGTTCTCAGGCTACCGTCGGACCGTGGCCATGACGGGCATCCTCGACGAGCAGGGTGCGTACGACGGCGTCGCCGTCATCACCGACCGGACGGCCCCAGCCGCTCCGGGCTCGACCTGGAGCACCCACGCGACCGCGCAACAGGTCAGCCGCACCCGGCTCGTCGAGGGCGCGTTCTACCGCAACGACCTGCCGTCGCTCCTGGTCGGGGATCCGCCCGCCTTCGCCGAGACGCAGACGGAATATGCCGCGAAGCAGCTCCTCCCGTCGACCGGCGGCATTCCGAACCTCGATTGCGCCGACCTCGATCCGATCTACGGCATTGCCGCCGGCTCGTACCGATGCGGCAGCGCCGGGCTCGTGTACGCCACGACCTCGCAAGCATGGGAAGGCGTCGCCGCTCCACCCACGCTGGTGAACACGCAGGCAGGATCGTCGACCAACGAGGTCGATGACTTCGGGCGGCCGACGAGCCTGACGAGCTTCGGTGACCTTCGGCGCACCGATGACGACGTGTGTACGTCGATCGAGTACGCCACCCCGCCCGGTGGTGGCGCGTTCCCATCGGTACCGAGCACGATGACCGTCACCGATTGCGGCTGGGGGAATCCGGTCCGGGGCAAGCCCGGCGTACCCAGGACGCTGTCGGCCGTCCGCTTCTACTATGACGAACAGCCACACGGGGTGGTGCAGCGAGGCCGTCTCACGTCTCGTCAGGTCGACCGATATGGTCCGACGGGCTACCTCGACACGCAGACCGTGGCTCGAACCAAGTACGACGATCTGGGAGAGATCGCGACGATCACCAACGAGCGCACGATCGGTGGGCAGACAACGCACACGATCCAGTTCAAGCGCGACGCCTTCGGCTCGACCGTCACGTCGATGGAAGAGCGCGCCTCCGATGTCGCGACCGTCTTCACGGGCACGTCGCAGATCTACTCCTGGCCCACCATCCCGAGCCGGCTGGTCGATCAGCACGGCGTCGCCGCCAACACGCAACACGACCGTTTCGGGCGCAAGGTGCTGTCGTGGGTCGATACCGGCACCCGCAAGAGTGTCCTCAGTCGCGTGATCTACGGCGACGACGAGACCGGCCGCAGCGTGACGGTGGAGACGTTCCCTGGTGACGTTCTGCCCGGGTCCGAGCTCACGACGACCGACAAGCAGCGAAGCACGGCTCAGATCGATTCGCTCGGCCGCGTACGCTTCACCGTCCACGAGCTCGGTGCCGACTATGCCGGGGCGCGCATCATCGGCGACGTGGCGACGTTCGATGCCCTCGGGCGCGTCACGTTCGTGGCTGCGCCGTTCGAGACAAGCGAGAATCCGTTCGTCCCGAACCCACTCGCCGAGCCGTTCGGCACCACCGTGGTCTACGACCGGCGAGGTCGCGTCGTTCGAGAGATCTCGGCGAACGGATATCAGCCCGAAACCTACGAGACGGTGGTGGACGCCGATGTGTTCGTTCGATCCTTCGGGTACCACTACGAGAACGGCCAGCTGATCACGACGGCGATCGGCGCCGACGAGAACGACGCGAGCTCCGACAACCACCTCGCGCTGGACGTCGTGTACCGAACCGCACTCGGCCGCGAGATCCGCCGCGCGCGGCATGCGCCCGGTGGTGAGCGCATCGATCTCGTCGAGCAGGAGTGGGACCGGCTCGGCCGCGTCGACCGGCTGCGGCGGTATCTCCAGCCCGAGGTCGCCGCCGGGCCGATCACGTGGTCGTCCGAGTTCGACTCGCTCGGGCGACAGCTGTCGATCTCGGAGCCAGGCACGTCGACCCGCTACTCGAGCTACGACGAGGATGGCAACGAGATCATGTCCTGGTGGCAGGACGGCGTTCGCCGGCGCGTGAGTGCCGCGATGTACGACGGCTTCGGCCGCGTCAGGCACCGCAGGCTCTCGTCGATCGAGAACGGGGTGGAGACGGACGAGACCAGCGAGAAGTTCTTCTACGACCAGCACTCGGGTCGCGCCGAGCAACCGCAGGGGGAGCTCCGCGGCCGGCTCTCGTGGGCGGAGACCGCAGGCGTCGGCGCCGTCTTCTTCGGCTACGACGCGCTCGGCCGCACGTCCTCGACGAGCTATCTGTACGAAGGTCACGGCCAGCTCGTCCGTGAGGCGACGAGTCAGGCGCTCGGCGGTCGGCTGCGATCGCTCGAGCTGACGACGCCACTCGGCACCGACCTCATCGATTACGAGTACGACAGCGCCGAGCGCATGCGCCGGGTCCGGCGCGGTAACTCGGTGCTGGCCAGCGCCGAGTTCGACGCGAAAGGACGCCCGCAACGCGTCGACTATGGCAATGGCGCCAGAGAGCGGTTCGACTACGCGCAGCTCGGCCGCGAAGAACTCTTGCGCTGGTCGGCGCCAGGCTACGGCAACGAGTACCTCGAGTTCGATGGTGCCGGGCGGCTTCGCTTCGAGCGCGTGAAGACGGAGAACGGGGAGACGCTGTTCGGCTACCAGCACGATGCGCTCGGTCGCATCAGCACCGTTGCCAGGTCGACCGGGGGCTTCCCGGAGGTCGAGCGATACACCCACGATCCGCTCGGGAACATGCTCACGCGCACAGGCACGGGGCTTGTCAACCTGACCTACCAGCGAGACGCAGCGGATCCCGATCGGATGTGCCGTATCGCCTCGGGAAGTGGCTCGTGCAACATGTCCTATGACGGCGCGGGCAACGTCGTCCGCGACAAGTTGCCAGGCTCCGGAGGGTACGAACGTCGCTTTCATTACGACGCCGGACAGCGCATCACGAACATCTCGCGAGGGAAGAACGAGGTCGGCCTGCTCTACGGCCCGGTCGGCCGCGCCCGCACGGGCGTGAAGACACCAACGAGCCAGCGGACGCACTGGCACTTCGGCCTGATCGAGGAGCGATGGCTCTCGGGCGGCGTGGTCCAGGTCGAGCGCAAGGTCCCCGGCCCGCTCGGCGTGACGATGAGCCTCCGGACCGAGCAGGTGAATGGCGGCTCGCCGACCGAGACGGTCATCTACGCGCACGGCGACGGCAGAGGCAACCGGGTCTTCACGGGAGACGACGGGGCGATCGTCCAGTCGGCGACCTATGGCACCTATGGCCAGACGACGACGACCGGAAGCGGCGGCGCCATCACGCAGACCGACGATCTGTGGAACGGCGGAGACAACCTTCCGGAGGTTGGCGTCGTCCTCCTCGGGCCACGTGCCTACGATCCGTCGATCGGTCGCTTCCTCCAGCGCGATCCCATCCGCGTGGCGCTCCGTGCATCGACGGCGAACCCGTACGCCTTCGCGTTCTCGAACCCGGTCGACTTCGCCGATCCCACAGGGCTGACCCCGGAGGGCGGCGGCGGAGGAGGAGGCGGCGGCGGGAGCACGAGCACCGGCGGAAAGGTCGGAACAGTCGCATTCACGGCGATCGCGTACCTGACCGGACTGCACCGGCGCTCGCCGCTCAATCCGCAGAACGCCGTCGGAGCGGACGGCTACACGGGCACCGCTCTCCTGAACCACATCCGCAGCCGTCAAACACTCTGCACCGGCGCGTGCGAGTTGGGCCGGGACGCGTACTCCGCGGTCGACACCGCGTATGACGTCTACGGTGACTACCTGCTCGGCAAGGGTGAAGCGCTGCTCGATACGGCCGGCGAGATCGGAGACATGGCGATCGCGAACGCCAAGTGCTCTGCGGCGCTCGTCTACTGCGTCGGAAAAAAGGTGGTCACCGCTCCGAAGAAAGCGAAGCAGGCCGTCGACACGGTGCGTGCGAGCCCAGCCTTGGCCACCGCCCTGTATCAGAAGATGACAACCGATCCGTTCGGCTGGTTTTGCGACGGCGATGGCTGCTCGGCGCGAGAGATCGGCAGGATCGAGGTGAAGACGAAGATCGCCGTGGCCACAACTGTTACCGGGGGTGGCGGCAGCGGCGTAGGCGCAGCTGGCAGGGGAATCGCTGCCGCACTGAAAGCGCTACGCAGGAGAGTCGCCGGAGGTGGGCTACCCGAACTAAGAATCAGCGCTTCACAGTACCCGGAGCTTGCGGAGAATATCTTGCACGCGCAACGCGCTGGACACCCAGACGTGCTAACGCATGGCGGCAACGCTGCGGCGAATCGCAACGCGGCATTGGATAGCATCCCGAACATCCGCGGTTTTAGTCGCGACGAGTACCCCTTTGCATCGTCGATAGAGGGTGGTAAAGGCTCTTGGGTGGGTCATATCCCTGCATGGCAACAAAGTGCGCAGGGTGGCCTGATCAGCAGCTTCGTTCAGGCAATGGGAATCCAACCCGGAATGCAGTACCGCGTAGTAGTCGTCCCATGATTATGGAGTGAACGTGTCCAGCCCTGCACACCACACTGCGACCATCTACTTCTCATACAGCCAGTTTCTTGTCTTTGACAGCTCTGTCAGTCGCCCTGGATGCGCGTGGACCGAGAGGCACTATCGGCAAGGTTTTGCCCGAAGGGAGCGAAATGCGTCCTTTGGCACACTTCTCGAGTTTGGCCATGCAAGGGTAGCGTTGCATCTTCGATCCTATGAAAAGAGCGTCGATGACAAACGAGTAGTAGAGGTTCCAATCGAGGTCATTTCTGGCGAACTGGTCATCGCTGGCCCCGATGAACTCCCTAGCCAGAACTCTGTCCGAGTACCTCCGGGTTCCTATCGCCTCGTGGTTGCACAGGCCGTTGTCGATCATGAACACGAAGAAATTCGTCTGTTCCTTGAGAAGCTTTCAGCCCCGATACCACGAAGCCGACTGATCGTCGCAGATGAACAACTAGACGCCACGCTGCCTCTGCTAGAAACAGTGGAGGTCGCGTGACGGCGACTGTGATGGACCCTCACACAGTTGATGCACTCTCCTGGGCGCGAGCCAACCCCGAACGTTTCTTCCGCGGTGGTAGAGCGGATTCGATCTCGCTGCTGGCGTATCTGATGGCTGACGTGCTGGAGCTGGGATCAGGTTCCTGCACCATTCTGCGAGTCGGATCGTGGTGGATCATCGGAAGCGATCGCGACTGGCTTCAACATCCGCGCTATTCGGCGTCCGAACTGTTCGCGCATGTCGTGCCCGCGCCCGAGCACGGAGAACACTCGATGCGTGGAGAGGTGACCGATCAGCGACGCCGGGATGACTCCCGACACGTGTCATGGCAGGCGCGTGGCGGCGCGTGCGGGCTCAGCGTCGCGCGCGCTTGAACGCCGCTGGCGTGAGCTTCTCGATGGGCAGCGCGAAGACGTCGCGGTGCG
>JAIOII010001202.1 GCA_019912685.1 Kofleriaceae bacterium | reverse complement strand
GCGACCGCGCGGAACACCGTCGCGTCGGGCTCGACGGCTGGGTCACGCCCGACGCCGGGGTGCGCGTCGCGCAGCCTCGCCTCCGCCATCGCGAGCGCGACGTGCTCGGCGAGGTGCGCCATGCCGATCGTCGCGTCGTCGTCGGCCTCGTCGCCGATCCCGCCGCCGATCCACGCCTCGACCGTGACCGGGCCGGCGCCCGGCGCCGCGAGGATGGTCATGCCGCTCGCCGTGCGCTCGCGATGCAGGTTCATCATGTCCGGGAGAATCGCGTTCGCGCCCGTCACGGCCACAGCGATCAGCGCCGCGCGTGTGACGCGCCCATCACGATAGGCAGATCGGGCCGGACGGGGCACGTTTCGGACATATCATGGCGCCCATGCGTCCTACCCTCGCCCTGACCGCCGTTGCGACGGCGTCCGGCCTGGCCCTGCCCGCCTGCGGCGGCGACGAGCCGGTCGATGCGGCCGGCACCTACACGGTCTCGCTGACCAACCGCGAGAACGGCTGCAACAACCCCAACTGGACCGAGGGCGAGACGACGACCGGCATCGGCGTCGTCATCACGCAGAACGACACCGCGGTCACGGCCGACGTCCAGCCGGGAGCCGCGCGCATCGCGCTCGACCTCGTCCTCGGCAGCCACACCTTCGTCGGGACCGTCGACGGCAACGACCTCGATCTCCTGATCACCGGCGAGACCTCCTTCTCGATGGGTACGTGCGATTACACGATCGACGCCGACATCGACGCGACGCTCTCCGGCGACGTCCTGTCCGGCAACATCTACTACCGGGCGCAGACCGACGGCGCGAACGACTGCGGCGCGCTCACCGGCTGTGCGTCGCGCCAGGAGATGCTCGGCAACCGCCCTCCGTCGTAAGATTCCCGACGTGGCTCGCCTCCCGGCCAGCATCCCCACGCTCACGACCGCGCGCCTCCGCCTCCGGGCGTTCGCGCCCGGCGACGCCGCCGCCGTGACCGTGCTCGCCGGCGACGCCGAGGTCTCGCGCTACCTGCTCCACGTGCCCCATCCGTATCCCACCGGCCTCGCCGAGGAGTGGATCGCGTCGCATCGCGACACGTGGACGCAGGGCCAGGGCGCGACCTGGGCGGTGACACGCTCCCCCGACGGCGCCGTCGTCGGCACCACGAGCCTCCGCTGGGTGCGCCGGCACGATCACGCCGAGCTCGGCTACTGGCTCGGCCGCGAGCACTGGGGGCACGGCTACGCGCTCGAGGCGGCCGCGGCCACCGTCGCGTTCGCGTTCACCACGCTCGGCTGCGCGCGCGTGTTCGCGCAGCACCTCGGCGGCAACGAGCGGTCGGCGAAGGTGCTCGCGCGGCTCGGCATGACCGCCGAGGGCGTCCGTCGCGCCCACATCAAGAAGCAGGGCGCGTACCACGACACGTATCAGTTCGGCGTGCTCCGCGAGGAGTTCGGCCGCGGCACGCGCGAGGTCGCCGCGGGCGGGCGCGCCGCGCGCTGAGCCTCAGCGCGGAACGTCGACGTCGTCGTTGCCCTCTTCGTCGCCGCACCCGGACATCGACATGCGCATCGGCCAGCCACCGTCGCGAGCGCGGATCTTGTGCGCGCGCTCGGGGCCGATCTTCTCGGCGAGGAGCCGCTCGGCCTCGTCGCCGAGACCGACCCACGCGCGGAAGTACCGCTCGAAGGCCGACAGCCGCGACGTGTCCGCCGGCGGCGGGACGAGGCCCGCGCGCTCCTGCGAGATGCGCTTGCGCAGCGTCTCTTGTTCCCCGGGCAGGGCCTTGTCCTCGAGCTCCTGGGCCATCGACTGGGCCGAGAGCTGGTCGGCGCCCTGCTGATCGCCCGTCGCGTCCACGTACCAGGCGCGCACGCGCTTCTCCCACGACTTCGTGAGATCGGCGAACGTCTGGTTGACCGTGGCGGCCTCGCCCGCCGTCAGCCCGAGCTCCTCGGCCGTCTCGGGACCGATGCGCATGCCCTGCTCGCCGCGCATGACCGGCGGGATGTCGACCTTGACGCCGCACTGCCTGGCGAGGGCGAGCAGATCTTCCTTGCTCGGGTTCAGCCAGTCCTCGTCGCCGCCGGGGCCACCCGGCCCCTTGCGGCGCACCGCGCCGCCGCCCGCGGCGATCGCGCCCTCGAGTTCCTTCAGGCGTCCCGTGAGCGCGGCGATCTGCTCGCGCTGCGCCTGGTCGCGGACGAGCAGCTCCTCGCGCGTGATCGTCGGGGCCGGCTCGGCCGGGACGAGGTCGGCGACGGCGACGGTCGGGCCGGCGACCGTCGACGGAACCGGCGGCGCGCCGTCGAGCGTCACCTTCTCGCCGGCCTTGACCTCGGCCTGGCCGCTCGGGCTGGCGACCAGCACCTTGCCCTCGTAGACGGTGACCACGGCGGCGGTGGCGATCGCGGCGCCGGCGGCGGCGGAGAGAACACTGGCTCGGGATGGCTTCATCGGGATGACCTCCACGCGGAAACACGTGCCGGTGACCCGGATCTCTCCGGCCGGCGTGGTGACGACGAACGGCGCCGACGACGCGCGCCGGGTTGGATCGACGCGATAGAAGACGTCGCCCGCCTCCTGCCGCACGGTGAGCGCGGCGCCGTCCTTCCGCCAGCCGAACGCGGCGCCCGGCTCGGCGACGGCGACGCCGCGACCGCCGAGCTCGACGGCCTCGCGCGCGGCGAACGCGCGGCCGGCGACGAGCACGTTCGCGGGCACGCCCG
>JAIOII010001201.1 GCA_019912685.1 Kofleriaceae bacterium | reverse complement strand
GGCCAGACAGCGCTCGACGCAGGCGGCGACCGCGGCCGCGCCGCGGACGCCCGCCCACCACGCGCTACGCTCGCAGCGGCGACGTCCACATCGGCTACCAGGTCGTGGGCGACGGGCCGCTGACGGTCGTGATCGTGCCCGGATTCGTGTCGAGCATCGAACAGCTGTGGGACGACCCCGACTGTGCGCGCTTCCTGATGCGCGTCGGGGGGACCGCGCGGCTGGTGCTGTTCGACAAGCGCGGCACCGGCCTGTCGGACCGGACCGTGGTCGAATCGAAGGCCCAGACCGTCGAGCACCGCAGCGACGACATCCGGGCCGTCCTCGACGACGTCGGCGTCGACCAGGTGGTGCTGCTCGGAATCTCCGAGGGCGCCTCGATCGCGATCCGGTTCGCGGTCACGTACCCCGAGCGCGTCGCGGCGCTGGCGCTCTACGGTGGCTATGCGGTGTTCCGTCCCAGCCCTGGCGTCGCCGCGCTCGCCGAAGCCGTGCGCGATGGATGGGGGACCGGCCGGACCCTCGAGGTCTTCGGCCCGAGCGCCGCCTCGGATCCGGCGAAGCGCCGATGGTGGGCGCGCTGGGAGCGACTCAGCGCCAGCCCCGGCGCCGTGGCCACGCACCTCGAGGTGCTCACCCGCCTCGATGTCACCGCGCTCCTCGGCCTGGTCCGCGTGCCGACGCTCGTGCTCCACCGCAGCGGCGACCGCATCGTCCCGCTCGCGGCCGGTCAGTTCCTCGCCGACCAGATCCCTGGAGCCACGCTGAGCGTGCACCCCGGCGACGATCATCTGTTCATGCTGGGCGACGCCGATCGCCTCGCGCGCGACCTCCTCGCGTTCCTCACCGCCACCGGTGACCGGGTCCCGGCACCGCGACAGGCCGCGGCGATCGCGCTCGCCGTCACGGTCTCCGGCGACGAGCGCGTCATCACGGGACCGTCCGCGCTCGAGGTCGTGGAGCAGGCGCTCGGGTTCGTGGCGCGCACGGGTGGCCGCGCCGCCGTGCAGCTCGAGGTTCCCGGCGCCGATCCCGCCGCCGCGCGCGCCCTCGCGTGTGCGCGCGGCGCGGTGGTCCACGCGGCGCCGGGTGAGGTGCTCGTCACCGGCGAGCTGCGCGGCACCACCTGGGGGCACGGCTACGTGCACGAGGATCGAGGCATCCACGCGGCCGTCGACGGCGCGCAGGCGGTGCGGCTGTTCGCGATCCGCCGTGCGCCGTGACCCGGGCCCGTGGAGCTAGGCGTCGAGCACCGCCGGGAAACCCCAGGCGGCGAAGAGCTCGGGCAGCACGAAGGTCGTGAGCTCGGCGATGCGGCCGTCGGCGTCGAGCGAGAGCACGTTGAGGCAGACGGGGTAGTAGCGGCCGTCCGGGGCGCGGACGTAGGCCAGCGCCGCGGGCTCGCCGTTCATCGGCGCCGGCACCAGCTTGTAGCGGCCCGGGCGCGGCTCGCCGTCCCACGTGCCGGGCGAGCGCATCGTGGCGACGACCGCGTCCTTGCCGTCGAGCCAGTACTCCCAGGGCGGCATGCTCATCACCGCGTCGTTCGCGAGGAGCGCGACGAGGTCGTCGAAGTCGCCGCTCTCCCACGCGCGCACGAAGCGGTCGGCGACCTCCGCGTGGCGCGGCGCGAGGGCGGACGTCGGCGATGACGAGGCGTGCGGGCGCGCGATCGTGGCGCGCGCCCGCTGCAAGGCGCTGTTGATCGCGGCCTCGGTGGTGTCGAGCATCGCGGCGACCTCGGCGACGCTCCAGTCGAGCACGTCGTGGAGGATCAGCGCCGCGCGCTGACGCGGCGGGAGCATCTGCACGACGCGCACGAACGCGAGGCGGACGCCCTCGCGCAGGCGCACGGCCTGCTCGGGGCTGGGCGCCGCCGGCAAGAAGGCGTCCGGGTACGGCTCGATCCACGCGATGTCGGCGCGCGGCGCGGTCGCGGGTGGCCCCGGCGCGACCGGCGGGCTCACGTCCTGCGGCATCACGCGGCGCGACCGCAGCTTGAGCAGATCGAGGCACGTGTTGGTGACGATCCGGTACATCCACGCGCGGAAGCTCGCGCGCGGCTGGTAGGTCGCGAGCGCGCGCCACGCCTTGAGCCGCGATTCCTGGAGCGCGTCGTCGGCGTCGTGGAAGCCGCCGAGCATGCGGTAGGCGTACGCGTGGAGCTCGCGGGCGAGCGGTTCGACCAGCGCGCGGAACGCGTGCTCGTCGCCGCCGCGGGCGGCCTCGACCAGCGGATCGATTTCTTCGCTCATGGACCGATGACCGGCGGGCGCGGCCGTCGTTTCACTACCAGACCACACGGCGAAAGGCCCGTACAGATGAGCAAGGTGTTCTTCAGCGTCAGCGTCTCCCTCGACGGATATCTCGCGCCGCCCGGCATGGACCTGGCCCACGTCGGCGATCCGACGTTCGAGGACTGGGCGTCCCAGTGGAGCAAGCTCCAGAGCTGGATCTTCCCGACGCGCTTCTTCCGCGAGCGGCTGAAGCTCGGCGAGGGCGGCGAGACCGGCACGGACGACGACCTCGTCGCGCAGACGTTCGCGCGCACCGGCGTCAGCATCATGGGCAAGCGCATGTTCGACGCCGGCGAGGCGATGTGGCCCGAGGAGGCGCCGTTCCACACGCCGGTGTTCGTGCTGACCTCGCAGGTCCGCGAGCCGTGGGTGCGGCCCGGCGGTACGACGTTCCACTTCGTGAACGACGGCATCGAGAGCGCGCTGCGCCAGGCGCGCGCGGCGGCCGGCGACCGCGACATCCGCATCGCGGGCGGCGCCGACGTGATCCAGCAGTACCTGCGCGCCGGGCTCGTCGACGAGCTCGCGCTCGCGATCTCGCCGGTCCTGTTCGGGGGAGGGCGCCGCCTGTTCGACACGATCGGCCGCGAGGTCGAGGTCGAGCTCGTCGAGACCATCGCGTCGCCGCGCACGACCCACGTGCGCTATGCGTGCGGATTACGCGCAGCATCGACGGCGTTCTAGCCGGAAGCATGAGAGTCGCGGTCCTGACGATGGCGGTGGCGGTGGCAGTGGCGGTGGTGGCGATCGCCTGCTCGCCGTTCGCGGGCGAACGGTGCGAGCCGGGTGCGTGGCGGCAGTGGACCGCGCGCGAGGACGCCGGGTGGACGGTCGTGGCGTGGGCGCGCCCGTCGTGTGGCTTCCCCGACGCGACGTTCGAGTACGTGATCGAGGCGCGCGCCGCCGGCCGTCGCGTGGTGCTCGGCGCGGGCGAGCGTGAAGGCCAGGCCGAGGACGCGAGCTGGATCGCGGACGCGTGGCTCGCGTCGTGTCACCCGAGCGGCGCGACGTACGTCTGCGCGGTCGAGGGCGCGAGCCCGTGAGCGGCGGCGCCCGGACCGGGCTGCGCGCGATGGTGGCGGT
>JAIOII010000121.1 GCA_019912685.1 Kofleriaceae bacterium | reverse complement strand
CCGCGCGCGCGTCACCGCGCGGTCGCCCGACCGGTACGGGCTCCAGGTCACGATCGGCGAGGCGACGAGGGACAAGCTCCTGCGCGCGCAGGCGCTCCTGCGGCACAGGAATCCGAGCGGCGACCTCGAGGTGGTCCTCGACCGGGCGCTCGATGCGCTGCTGGCGGCGCTCGAGAAGGAGAAGTTCGGCAAGACGTCACGGCCGCGGGCGGCGAAGGCGCGAGCGGCGGATGCCGATCCGAGGTACGTGCCGAACGAGGTCCGGCGGGTAGTCAGCGAGCGGGACAGCGAGCAGTGCGCGTTCGTGAGCGACGAGGGCGTGCGGTGCACCGAGCGCGGGTTCCTCGAGCTCGATCACCGGACGCTCGTGTGCCGCGGCGGGCAGCCGACCGTCGAGGGGACTCGCATCCTCTGCCGCCCCCACAACCAGTACGAGGCCGAGCGGGTCCTCGGGAAGGACTTCATGCGCGAGAAGCGCGCGCAGGCACGCGCGCCGCGCGCCGTCGCGAACCAGCCGGTGCGCGAGGAGACCGCCGAGACCATGGCGAGCGATGCGGACGAGCCGATCACCGTTCACGTCGACGCGGAGAGGGAGGTCGCGCAGCGCCAGAGGGCCGGCGCATGCGCGGAAGACGCCGAGCCGGAGGCTAAAGTCGAGCTGGATCGCGAGGTCACGCTCGCGATGCGGGGCATGGGCTTCGGCGCGGGCGAGACCTGCCGCGCCCTGGCCGATAGCGCCGGTGCTCCCGCGACCACCTTCGAGGAGCGGCTGCGCGCGGCGCTGGCGTCGTGGAGGACGTCGCGGGGATCGCGGTGTTCCGAGGGGCCGTTCGATGATGCGGAGCTCCGCCTGACCACGGCCCTCGCCTGGATGGCTGCGCCGGCGGAGGCCTACGGAATGTGTTGAATCACAGCCCTCGGGCCTCGGGAAGAAGGCGTCGGGCATCAGCCGTCGGAGAAGCCCACGGCGGGGCGTGGGGAAGTGCCACGTAGCGCGCGGTTCACGTGGTGTGCGCGACCCACGAGAAGTTGCGCAAGTGCGTGGATTGTCTGAGGATCGCTCGGGGCGCAGGCTGGCCTTCGCCTTGCGATAGCTGCCCGGCAAGGAGAGAACAGATGTCCTACCCACAACGACTCGCTTCCCTCGTCGGTGTCGCCGTCCTCGGCCTCGCCGGCACCGCCTCCGCCCAGTCCGCCGAGCCGCTGCCGCCGCGCGTCGGCTTCGAGGGCGGCTTCGGCCTCTACGGCGGTGAGATCAACTGCGAGAACGAGAACGGCGAGTTCTGCGACGGGGTCACCGAGGCCGGCGGCATCGACCTGCACGCCAACTACTTCTTCAACCCGAAGGTCGGCATCTTCTTCGACGTCTTCCCGATGGTGCACCGCGAGGACGACTGGACCTTCACGCACACCGTCGTGACCGCCGGCGTGAAGTGGCGCCCGGCGCCGATCCTGACGCTCGCCGGCGGCGTCGGCAGCGCGCAGGCGCGTCTGCGCTACGAAGGCATCCTCAACATCGACGCGCAGACCGACACCGTGCCCGCGAATCAGCCTAGAACCACGTGATCGCCGCGCCGAACCCGACGTTCCGGCCCACGATGTCGGCCTCGCCGTTGTCGTTCTCGTCCTCCTCGTAGAAGCCGACGCCGACGCGCGCCTGCACGTCGACGGCAAAGCTCCGGCCGCGGAGGACCTCGAGCGCCGCCGACAGCAAGATCGGGCACGGGCACGGGCACGGGCACGGGCACGGGCACGGGGAACCAACACTTCGATGGAGCGCGGCAAGATGGAGGCGTGACCCGGGCCGCCGACCCCTCCGCCGAGGAGCTCCTCGCGCACGCCGACTGGCTGCGGCGGCTCGCACGCGCGCTGGTCGGCGACGCGGCGGCCGATGACGTCGTGCAGGAGACCTACGAGGTCGCGCTGACCAGCCCGCCGAAGCGCGAGGGCGCGCTGCGCCCGTGGCTCGGCGGCGTCGCGCGCAACCTCGCGCGCATGCGCCGGCGCTCCGGTCAGCGCCGCGAGCGTCGCGAGGGGTCCTTCGACTCGCTTCGCTCGCTCGGGACGAGCGGGTCCGACGCGCCGACGCCCGAGGAGCTCGTCGCGCGCGCGACCGTGCAACATCGGGTCGCGGCGCTGGTCCTTGCCCTCGAGGAGCCGCTGCGCGCGACCCTCCTGCTCCGCTACTACGAGGGCATGTCGGCCGCCGACATCGCGCGCGCGCAAGGCGTGCCCGCGGGGACGGTGCGCTGGCGCCTGAAGCAGGCGGTCGACCAGCTCCGCGCGCGCCTCGACGAAGACAGCGACGGCGATCGCAAGCGCTGGGTGCTGCTCCTCGCGCCGATCGCGCCGCAGATCGCACCGGTCGTGCCGGCGGCGCCCGTCGCCGGATCGCTCGTGATGAAAGGACTCGCCGTGAAGACAGGTACCAAGGTCGTCGCGCTCGTCGCCGTGCTCGTCGCGCTCGTCGCCGGCACGCGCTTCGCCGGGCTCTGGGGCAAGAAGAGCAACTCGCCGCCCGCCATCGCGGCCGCCGGCAAGGACCCGAACGCGCCGCCGCCGAAGGCGCCCGGCGACGTCACGCCGTCCGCCGACGCGGCCGGCGGGCGCCGCGTGCCGATG
>JAIOII010001200.1 GCA_019912685.1 Kofleriaceae bacterium | reverse complement strand
ACCGCCGCCGCCGCCGCCGCTTCCTTTGCCGCCGCCGCTTCTTTCGCCGCCGCCGCCGCTTTCGAGGCGCGCGCGGGCTTCTTCGCGGCGGGCTCGGGCTCGGCCGCCGCCTTGGTGGCCGCGGCGCGCGCCGGTTTCTTCGCGCTGGTCTTGGGCTTGGTCTCCGCCTTGGGGGCGGGCTTCGTCCGCTTGGTACTTGCCATTCTGCTATCTCGCCTCGGTTGGCGCGGCGCTCGATGCTGCGCCGCCGCCGCGGCAGCCTGCCCAGGGAATCGGGGGCCGCTCCTTCCGAGCAGCGCTCTCTCGTAGAGCGGGTCTCGGTAGGTCGCTCGCACCAAGCGCGAGCGACGCGATGCAGGCTCGACCATACCACGACGGCGTGGAAGGCAAGCAGGGGAGAGCGGGATCTGCTGCGAATGGCGGGAGTGGTGAGAGATCGGGCACGGGCACGGGCACGGGCACGGGCGCGGGGCGATGAGCCGCCTGCGATGCTGTGGTATCACCGGCTTATGGCCAGCGACCGCCCGGTGCGGGAGGCCCGCAATCGCCTCGAGAGCTTCAACGCCGACCGCGATCGGGTGCTCGCCACGGTAGAGCGGCGCGTCGTCGCCCGGCTGGCGAAGCAGGCCGAACGGGGAGGGGATCACTCGCTCGAGTACGTCCTCAATGACGTCTGCGTCAACGAGCTCAAGCGGCTCGGCAATGGCGAGAAGGGGGCGAAGTGGCGAGCGCTCGCCGGAAAGCTCGGGAGCCTGTCGGAAGACGACAAGCGCAGCGAGCTGACCTCACTCGTGCGCTTCTTCGGCAAGGACATCGTCGGCAACTTCGATCCTCGGGTCTACCGGTTCGCCACCAAGGTGCTGACGCCCGGCCTCGGGCTCCTGTTCTCGCCGCTGTCGAGCGTGCGCGGCGGCGTGGGCGGGCTCCTGCGCGAGCTCGACAGCCGCATCCTGGTCGAGGGCCCGCTCGACGTGCTGCGCGGCATCGCCGAGCGCGGGACGCTGGTCGTCACGCCGACCCACTCGTCGAACATGGACTCGGTGGTGATCGGGCTCGCGCTCGAGCGCGCGGGGCTGCCGCCGGTGACGTACGGCGCGGGCAAGAACCTCTTCACCAACCCGTTCATCAGCTACTTCATGCACAACCTCGGCGCCTACCGCGTCGATCGCCGGCTCCGCTTCGAGCTCTACAAGGACATCCTCAAGGAGTACTCGACGGTCCTCCTCGAGAGCGGGTACCACTCGCTGTTCTTCCCCGGCGGCACCCGCTGCCGCAGCAACATGGTCGAGCGCTCGCTCAAGCTCGGGCTCCTCGGCACGACGGTGACCGCCTACGGGAACAACGTGCGCGCCGGCGAGCCGCAGCGCCGCATCTACATCGTGCCGGCGACGATCAACTACCGCCTCGTGCTCGAGGCCGAGACCCTCATCCACGACTACCTCGCGGAGACCGGCCAGCGCCGCTACATCATCACCGACGACGAGTTCTCGCGGCTCGGCCGCATCGTCGAGTTCGTGCGCAAGATCGTCGCCCACGAGGGCGCGGTGGTGATCCGCTTCGGGCGGCCGCTCGATCCCTTCGGCAACGACGTCGACGACGACGGCGAGTCGCGCGACCGCGCCGGGCGGCGCGTCGATCCGCGCACCTACCTGGCGGGCGCCGACGGCGAGTGGACCGAGGACGCGCAGCGCGACGCGGAGTACACGCGGCTCCTCGGGCGGCGGCTCGCCGACGTCTATCCGCGCGAGAGCGTCTTCCACTCGACGCACCTCGTCGCGCGCGTCCTCTTCGACGCGATCGCGGCGCAGGCGGGCACGCGCGACGTCTACAAG
>JAIOII010001199.1 GCA_019912685.1 Kofleriaceae bacterium | reverse complement strand
ACCTCGCTGTTGCCCATGTCGTCGTCGCTCGGCAGGCCGACGGCGGTGCCGTGGGCGCGGAGCTGGGCGCGCGCGCCGGGGACCCAGAGGCGGTCGAGCGTGGGCGTGCGGGCGAGCTTGACGGCGTCGCCCTCGTCACCGGCGCCGATGCCGACGCCGTCGAGGATCGCGAGCACCAGCGGCCCGCGTACGCCCGGCCAGCTACGGTGCTTCCTGAGGACCAGATCCGAGCTCATGCGGCCGTGAACCCTAGCATCCAGCTCACTCTACTACACGCGTAGTAGAGGCGCCAGCCCGGCTACCAGGCGCCGGTGAGGCAGGCGCGCGCGGTGACGACGAGCTGGCGCTGCGCGTCGCGCGTGAGCCAGTCGACGCCGTCGACGGTCGCCAGCACCGCGAACCAGTCGCTCCACGGCAGGCGGCAGAAGCCGGCCTCGACGTAACACGCCGGGTGCGAATCGAACGCGACGGCGCGGATGTCGTCGCACGCCGTCGTCGCGTCGATGCGGTCGCGCAGCGTGACCTGGAGGCAGACGAGCACCTCGTCGATCCATCGCTTGCCGGCGGGCGACATCCAAGGGCGCGTGTGGCGGTAGAAGCGCTCGGCGTACCGGGCGCCGTAGCCGACGGGATAGCCGTCGGGCCCGCACGCGGCGGTCGCCTCGACGCAGCGGTAGAAGTCGGCCTCGTGGCCGGCGATCGCGTCGAGCTCGGGTACCGGGCACGCCGCGATGGGGTCACCGCCGAGCGCGGCGGCGGCGGGGTCGGCGTCGAGCTGGCAGGCGGCGAGGCCCAGGCCGAAAGCAAAACAGGCGATGCGTCGCATCGCCTGCTCATCCGCGGGGACGCCGGTTCACACAAGCGGTGAAGCGACGTCGATGGCCGAGGCCGTCGCCGTCAGGGGACCGCCTTGGCCGGCGGCGGCGTCTGCGCGGGCGTCTTCTGCGGCGCGTCGCCGTCGACGATGCGGTAGTTCTTCACCATCGGGCTCTTCTCGTTGAACTCGAACCACTCGTCCTTGACGGTCGCCTTGGTGTTCAGCTCGTAGAACTTGAAGTGGTTCTTGTTGTTTGCCGAGTCGATGATGATCGACTCCTTCACCTTGAACGTCGCCGGATCGACGACGAGGTAGAGGTGCTTGTACTGCGCCGACGGCGCCTTGGGCGTGAGCTTGAGGACGTGGTCGGTCTTGGCGCCGAACGTCGAGCTCTTGTCGAGCTCGGGGGTGAAGTCGGCCGCGAGATCGCCCTTGCCGTAGAGGAAGGTGACGGCGGTCGGCAGGAGGTTCTTCTGCAGGTCCTTCTTGATCACCTGCTTGTTCGGGCGGTCGACGACGTAGAGCGAGGCGCCGTTCGAGATGAAGTGCTTCTCGACCGCGACCGGCTTCTTCTTGCCGTAGTAGTCCCAGCGCATCTTGCCGGGCTTCTGGATCCAGAGCGTGCCGTCCGACTTCTCGCTGCGGCCGAAGGTGGCGTTCACCACCTCCTGGCGGAACTTGGCGTTCACGTGCGTGATGCTCGCGTAGAACTTCTGCACGCCGGAGAGGATCTCGGCGGCGGTGGGCGCGGCGGCGACGCGCTTCTGGACGAGGACCGGCGTCGGCTTGGCGGCCGGAGTGGCGGGCTGCGGTTGCGGGAAGAGGGTACCGAAGATGAACGCGAACTTGATCATGTGAGGCTCCAGCGCGTCATCACGCGCACGGAATAGAGACGCACGATGCGCCCTGGCGATTCAGGTCGGGACTGCCTTTGGGATCGCTGAGTTGTGACCCAGGCACGGGGGGCATGCAAATGAATATGTCTGACGGTGTCGTTACACGGTTTCGGGCACGCTCTGGCCCATGAACCGCGCCTTCCAGGTCCTCGCCCTGTGCATCTCGATCGGGATGCTCACCTTCCTCGCGTGTCGCGCGCAGAAGTCGGCGCCGCCGGCGCCGGCGAATGACAGCGCCAACCCGGCGGCGAGCACGCCCGACGCGGGCCCGGCGCCCGACGCCGCGGCCGCGCCCGAGGTGTACTTCCCGGCGAGCAAGTCGGGCGGCGCGTTCCTCCAGCACCAGCAGGCGCCGCAGTGAGCGCGTTCGTCGCGTGGCTCGGTGACGCGATCCCGATCGCGCTCCTCAGCCTCGTCGTGTTCGCCGTGATGTTCGGGCCGCTCGAGCGCGCGTTCGCCGCGCGCCCCGAGCAGCGGCCGTGGCGCGAGGGCAGCGCCGTCGACCTCGCGTTCTACTTCGGCCAGTACGTGGTGTGGAGCGCGCTCGCGCTCCTCGCGCTCGACCAGGTGCGGATCGCGCTCGGCGATGTGGTGCCGTCGGCGTGGCGGGACGGCGCGGCGGGCTGGCCGCTCGCGGCGCAGGTGATCGCGGCGGTCGTGCTCGGCGATCTCCTCGTGTACGGCTGGCACCGCGCGTGTCACGCCGTGCCCGTCCTGTGGCGCTTCCACGCGGTGCACCACACGGCGGAGCGGCTCGACTGGCTCGCGGCGCACCGCGAGCACCCGCTCGACGGCGTGACCACGCAGCTCGCGCAGAACCTGCCGGCGATGGCGCTCGGGCTCTCGCTCGGCGAGGTCGGCGCGCTCGTCGTGTTCCGCGGCATGTGGGGCGCCTTCATCCACGCGAACGTGCGGCTCGACGTCGGCTGGCTGCGCTTCGTCGTCGGCGCGCCGGCGTTGCACCACTTCCACCACGCGCGCGACGCGGCGCGGGTCATGAACTACGCCAACCTCGCGCCGTGGATCGACGTCGTGTTCGGGACGTACGAGCGGCCGACGGGACCCGAGACCTACGCGCTCGGCGTGCCCGAGCCGGCGCCGCGCGGCTACCTCGCGCTGCTCGTGTGGCCCTTCCGGCCGCTCGTACGTCCCGAACACGACGTCGATCCACGG
>JAIOII010001198.1 GCA_019912685.1 Kofleriaceae bacterium | reverse complement strand
CCGCCGCGGCTTGCTCGGCGCGAGCTCGAGGACGCCCGCGTGGTCAGCCCGATCGACGGCGTGGTCGCGCGCCAGGCCGTCGACGTCGGCGAGACCGCGGCGCCGGGCCGCACCGTGTTCACGATCATCGACGACGAGGAGATGCGCATCACCTTCGCGGTCCCGGACACCCGCGTGGCGGCGCTGCGCCTGGGCGATCGCGTGCCGGTCCGTGTCGAGGCGATGGCCGCGCGGGCGCTCCACGGCGTGGTCACCAAGATCGACCCGGTCGCGGATCCGGCCCTCCGCACCTTCGCCGCCGAGGTGACGGTCGCCAACCCGGACCGGTCGCTGCGCGGTGGCATGGTCGCCAGCGTCGAGCTCCGCGGCGACACCGCGGCCACCGCGCTGCGCGTGCCGCTGGCCGCCGTGTCGCGCAGCCCCGGAGGCGACGAGCTGCAGGTGTGGCTCGTCGGGGCGGACGGCGCAACCGTCCGTCGCCGCGTCATCGAGGTCGCCGACCTCGTCGGCGACGATGTCGTCGTCGAGCACGGCCTCGCGGCCGGCGAGCAGGTCGTCGTCGACGGTGCCGGCCTGCTGCACGAGGGCGCGGCCGTGGCGGTGCGGCCGTGAGCGCGAGCTCGCGCTGGAACCTCTCGCGGCTCTTCGTCGAGAAGCGCCACATCGCGTGGGTCGCGCTGGTCGCGACGCTCGTGTGGGGCACGGTCTCGTTCCTGGCGCTGCCCCAGCGCAAGGACCCCGAGGTCGTCATCAAGACCGCGGTCATCACCGCGAGCTGGCCGGGCGCGACCGCGGCGGATGTCGAGGAGCTCGTCACCAAGCCGATCGAGCAGCTCGCGCGCCAGGTGCCGCGGGTCGACCAGGTCACGTCGACGACGCGGGTCGGAATCGCGACCGTGTTCGTGACGCTCGACGATCACGCCGGGCGCGAGGACCTCGATCCCGCCTGGTCCGATCTGCGGGCCCGGCTCGATCTCTTCGAGCGCGCGATGCCGCCCGGCGCCGCGCCGCTGCAGCTCGACACGCACTTCGGCGACACCGCGACCATGGTCTACACGGTCGCCAGCCCCATGGTCGGTGACGTCGAGCTCGAGGTCCGCAGCCGCGCGATCCGCCGCGCGCTGGTGCGGCATCGCGCCGCGCTTCCGGCCACAGGTCGGCGCCAGGCGACGTTGTTCGTGACGGCGCCCGACGTGCCCGAGGACACCGTGCTCGCCTACGCCCGCCGGTACCTGGCGATCGGCGAGGAGCAGGGCGTCCTGCGCGGGGGCACGATCCTGCGCGGCGCCAGCTTCCTCGCGCTCGACTACGAGGTCGACGATCCCACGGCCGCGCCGCGCGTGCTCGAGACGTTCCGCGCCGAGGCCATGGGCGACGAGCGCCCGCATCCCGACGTCTGGGGGCCGGTGCTGGTCGACGAGCCGGGGGAGGTCCGGGCGGCGCTCGAGCGCGTCGCGGGCGCGCGCTACAGCTACCGCGCGCTCGACGCGTACACGACGATCCTGCGCGACGAGCTGGCGCGCCACCCCGACGTCGCGCGCGTCGATCGCCACGGCGTCGTCGACGAACGCGTCCACGTGCTCTACTCGCAGGAACGCCTGGCCTCGTTCGGGCTGTCGCCGCACCAGCTCGGCGCCGCGCTGCGCGCCCGCAACGTCAACCTCGCCGGCGGCAGCATCAACGCCGGCAGCCGCGCGCTGCTCGTCGAGCCGGGCGGCGCGTTCGCCACCGTCGCCGAGCTCGAGGAGGCGATCGTCGGCGCGAGCCCGCCCGGTCACACCGTCACGGTCCGCGACGTCGCCGACGTGATGCGCGGCTACGAGACCCCGCAGCCGCGCACGACGTGGCTGACCCGCCGCGGGCGCGACGGCTGGGAGCGCATGCGCGGCGTCTCGCTGGCGGTGCAGGTCAGGAGCGGTGCCCAGGTGACCGCGGTCGGCGAGTCGCTCGACGCGCTGGTCGAGCGGGTCGCCGGGCGACTGCCCGCCGACCTCGCGATCGTGAAGACGAGTGATCAGCCCGAGCTGGTCCGCACCAAGATCGACGAGTTCCTGCGCAGCCTGCTCGAGGCCGTCGCGATCGTCATCGCCATCGCCCTCGTGTTCATGGAGCGGCGGAGCGCGATCCTGGTCGCGGCCAGCATCCCGATCACCCTGGCGATGACGTTCGGCTTCATGCAGCTGCTGGGGCTCGACCTCCAGCAGGTCTCGATCGCCGCCCTCATCATCTCGCTCGGGCTGCTCGTCGACGACCCGGTGATCGCGAGCGACGCGATCAACCGCGAGCTCGCCGCCGGCGTCCCCCGGCGGACCGCCGCCTGGCAGGGCCCGGTCCGGCTCGCCAAGGCGATCTTCTTCGCGACCTTGACCAACGTGGTCGCGTTCGCGCCGCTGCTCCTGGTCAGCGGCTCGATGGGTGAGTTCATCTACGCGCTGCCGATGGTGGTCTCGCTCGCGCTCGTCTCGAGCCGGATCGTGTCGATGACGTTCATGCCGCTGCTCGGGTACTACCTGCTGCGCGGTCAGCGCGGCTACGAGGCCTCGCTCGAAGGCGACGGACGCGCCGCCCGGCTCGCCCGCGGCTACAACGCGGTGACCGAGTGGATGCTGCGGCACAAGCGCAAGACCGCGCTCGGGTTCCTCGCGTTCCTCGTGATCGGGCTCGCGCCGGCGCTCCTCATCCGCACCCAGTTCTTCCCCGACGAAGCGATGGCGCGCTTCTACGTCCATGTCCGGCTCCCGGACGGCGCGGACGTGCGGGCTACCGACGCGCTCCTCCGCGAGGCCGAGTCGACGCTCCTCGCCGCCGAGGGTGACCGCATCGAACGGGTGACCACCTACGTCGGCAGCGGCGGCCCGCGCTGGTGGAGCAACGTGGGGCCCGAGCCGCGGAACCCGGCCTACGGCATGATGCTCGTGCAGGCGCGCGATCCCGAGGCGACGCGGACGATGATCGGCCGCGTCCAGCGGCTCCTGACCGGCCAGGTCCCCGGGGCGCGCTTCGAGGTCCACCGGGTGTCGTCGGGCAAGCCGGCCGTGGTGCCGGTCGAGGTCCGCGTCAGCGGACCCGACCCGACCACGCTGCGCTTGCTCGCCGAGGAGGTGAAGTCGGTGCTGCGCGCGGCGCCCGAGACCACCGACGTGTTCGACGACTGGGGCGCCGAGGCGATGAACGTCGATCTCGTGCTCGACCCCGCCCGCGCGGCCGCGGCCGGGGTGACCGCGACGGATGTCGCGCGCTCGTCGGCGCTCGCGCTCGCCGGTACGCGCGAGACCCAGCTGCGGGTAGGTGACCAGCTGATCGACATCGTCGTGCGGCTCCGGCCGGGCGAACGAAGCACGGCCTCCCAGGTCGGCGATCTCTACGTCTGGAGCGAGCGCACCGGGCGCGCGGTGCCGCTCGAGCAGGTCGCGCGCGTGGGCACCGGCTTCGCGGCGCAGAAGATCGTGCGCCACGACCTCGAGCGCACGATCACGATCGGCGCCATGCCGAAGGACGGCGCGCTCGCATCGACGTTGCTTGCCTCCGCGCAGCCCGGGCTCGCGGCGCTCGACCTGCCGGCGGGGTACCACGTCGAGCTGGGAGGCGAGCACGAGCTGCAGGCCAAGGCCTTCGCGTCGGTCGCGATCGCACTGAAGGTCTCGATCGCGCTCATCTTCCTCGTGCTGGTCTGGCAGTTCGCCCACGTCTTCAAGCCGCTCATCGTCTTCGCCGCGATCCCGTTCGGGATGGTCGGCGTCGTCCTCGGCCTCACGGTCACGAACACCAATTTCGGCTTCATGGCCTTCCTGGGCGTGGCCAGCCTGATCGGCGTCATCGTCAGCCACATCATCGTGCTCTTCGACTTCATCGAGGAGGCGCGCGAGCACGGCGTCGGGCTCCATCGCGCGGTGATCGACGCCGGCCTGGTGCGGCTGCGGCCGGTGCTCGTCACCGTGCTGGCGACCGTGGGCGGGCTGATTCCCCTGGCGCTCGAGGGGGGGCCGATGTGGCGCCAGCTGGTCTACGTGCAGATCGGTGGGCTCCTCCTGGCGACGCTCGTGACCAAGGGCGTGGTGCCGCTCCTGTACGTTGTCTTCACCGACACCTTCAAGCTCATCCGCTGGGAGCGCGAGGCATGAGAGACATGAAGCGACCGACCAGGAAACCCGCCGCGCCGCGACGACAGCGCACCGAGGACCGCCGCCCGCAGATCGCGGACGCGGCGCTGCGCATCCTCGCCTCGAAGGGCGCGGGGCACCTGACCGCGGCCGAGCTCGGTCGCGAGGTCGGCATCGCCGACTCCACCATCTTCCGCCACTACCGCGACATGGAGGAGGTGGTCCTCGCGGCCATCGATCGGGTGCGGGTGCTGCTCGACGAGACCTTCCCACCCGCGGACGGCAGACCGCTCGACCGCCTGCGCGCGCTCTTCTTCGCGCGGCTGGCGCTCATGCACCAGCATCCCGAGGTCCTCCGCCTCGCCACGAGCGATCGCCTCGAGCAGGTCGCCGGCCCCGAGGGCGCGCGCCGCCTGCGCGAGACGATCCAGCAATCGCGGCGATTCATCGACGCGTGCCTGCGCGAGGCGCAGGTCGAGGGCGACGTCCCGGCGAGCCTGGACCTCACCATCCTGGGCTGGGTGGTGCGCGGCACGCTGCAGGTGGCGGTCGCGTCGACGGCGGGCCCGCGACCGGCCGAGCCGCGCACGCCCGAGGAGATCTGGGCGGTGCTCGAGAAGCTCCTGCGCGGAACCCGCACCCCATGACGACGTCCCCCTCACGGCAACCACGTACGGAGAACCCATGAGCATCCCATCCAGCAGCACGAGTCGAGCGGACCGCCCAGCGTGGCTCCTCGCGGTCGCGGCGCTCGCCACCGGCTTCGGCGTCTTGACCTTGGTCGCCAGCAGCCGCGTACTGTTCGGCTCCGCGGCCGCCCGTGCCGCCGAGGGCGACTACGTCCCGTTCGTCCTGTGGTTCAACTTCGCCGCCGGCTTCGCCTACGTCGCGGCTGGCGTCGCGCTCGCGCTCGCGCGCCCCTGGGCCGCGCGACTCGCGCTCGCCATCGCGGTCGCCACGGCGCTCGTGTACGCAGCGTTCGGCGTTCACGTGCTGATCGGCGGACGCTTCACCGTCCACACGGTGCAGGCCATGGCCCTGCGCACGATCGTGTGGACCGCGATCGCCGTGCTCGCCTGCCGGCGCTTCGGATGTGCGCGCGTCAAGCGGACGGTCGGCGTAGCCACGCTCGCGGCCGTGGCGCTCGTCGGCGCATCGACCTGCGGCGGCCGTCCGGCTGATACGGTGCGCGTGCACGCGGCCGGCGCCAGCGCCGACCCGACAGGACGCGCGCTGGCCCCTCGCATGACGGTGAAGGACCACCGGGGGCGCGAGCTCGCCGTGCCGGTGCCCGGCCAGATCACGGTCCTGTCGTTCGCCTCGAGATCGACGGCCGACCGGGCGAGCGCGAGCTGTCGCGCCGTCCGCGTCGCGCACCCCGACGTCACGATCCTCGAGATCATGGATGTCTCGAGCGCGCCGGGGTTCCTCGCCGGGAAGATCCAGGGAAAGCTCGCCGAGCGACACCAGACGATCGTCGCCGAGACGAGGCAGGCGTTCGCAGCCGCGCAGAAGGCTCCGCCGGAGGACCTGAACGAGCGGATCCACATCGTCGCCGACTGGGACGCGGCGTCGTTCCGCGCCTACGGCGCCACCAACGCCGACGCCGAGGTCCAGATCGCGGTCATCGACGGCGACGGCGGGCTGGTATCGTTCTTCGCCTCGACGCCGACCGACGACGAGGTCGCGGCCGCCGTGGCGCGGGCGGCGGCGCCCCGTTGACGCCGCGTCGCCTGCCCTAGACGTCCAGCTCCATGCCCTCGGCGGCCGCGACGAGCTCGATGTTCTTCCCGCCGTGCGCGTCGAGGTACGCCCGGCACGCGTCGCGCAGCGCGTCGACGTCGGTGTCGGCGTAGTCCTGGTCGTAGTGGAACGTCACGAGCGTGCCGACGCGCGCGGCGATCGCCGCGTCGGCCGCCTGCTCGTACGACGAGAAGCCGCGGTTGCGGCGCGTCGCCTGGTCGGCCGGCGTGTACGTCGCGTCGTGCAGCATCACGGTCGCGCCGCGGTAGAGGTCGAGCACGTCCTGCGACGGCCCGCCGTCGGGATACCCGGCGTCCGACGCGTACACGAACGAGCGCCCGTCCTCCTCGAGGCGGAACGCGAGCGCCGTCGTCGAGCCGTGCGGGTTGGGGCGCGCGGTCACGCGGATCGAGCCGGCCGCGAACGGCTCGCCCGGCACCACGGCGCGCACGTCGAACGTCGCGCCGAGGTTCTTGAGCGTGTAGAGCGGCGAGAAGTTCGGGTTCATCTGCCCCTCGAGGATGCCCTCGAGCATCGAGCTCGACTTGCCGTGCCCGCGCAGCGTGAAGTGGTTGCCGGGGATGAACACCGGCGCGAAGAAGCCGAGGCCCTGGATGTGATCCCAGTGGGCGTGCGAGAGCAGGATCGTCGCCTTGCCCTGGCCCTTGCCGAACTCGGTCGCGAGCAGCGCGTTGCCGAGGTGCATGAGGCCGGTGCCCATGTCGATGATGACGAGCTCGCCGCTCGCCGAGCGCACCGACACGCACGACGTGTTGCCGCCGTAGCGGTTGGTCTCGGGCCCCGGCGCCGGGATCGAGCCACGCACGCCCCAGAACTGCACGCGCATCAGCCGTCCTCCCCGAGCGTGACCTCGAGCCCCTCGTACGCCGCGATCACCTCGAACGGATCGCCCTTCTGCTTCGCCTCCCACCGCGTCGCCACGAGGATCGCGTCCTGCGCCTCGTCGCTGCGCATCGGCGCGTGGTGGTAGAGGCAGAGCGTCTTCACGCCCGCCTCGCGCGCGATGACGAGCGCGTCCTCGGGCGTCGAGTGGCCCCAGTGCGGCCGCTGCCGGTACTCGTCGACGGTGAACTGCGTGTCGTAGATGAGGAGATCGACGCCCTTGCACAGGGCGACGAGGCTGGCGCGCATCGCCGCGAGCTTGTCGGCCATGGCCCTGGGTAGCGCCTCGCCGGGCAGCGGCGGCTTGGCGATGAACTCGTGCTCGAGGAGGATGTCGGTGAACGGCGCGGTGTCGGAGCAGTACACGACCGACGCGCCGTCGCAGTCGAGGCGATAGGCCATCGCCACCCAGGGGTGGTTGAGGCGCGTGCACGACACCTGGCAGCCGTTGATCGCGAAGCGCGAGCCCTCGACCAGCTCGTGGAAGTTGACCTCCGCCTCGAGCGCGGCGAGCGGCACCGGGAAGTACGGATCCTCGGTCTGCGACGCGAACACCGCCTGCAGGTGCGTGTCGGCCTGCTGGCGTGCGTAGACGTGCATCTTGTTGCCGCGCCGGTAGAGCGGCGAGAAGAACGGCATGCCCTGGATGTGATCCCAGTGCGTATGGCTGATGAGGATGTGCGCGGTGCCGGCCCCCTCGCCGAACGCGCCGTCCATCAGATGCTTGCCGAGGCGCCGGATGCCCGTGCCGGCGTCGATGATGATCGGCCAGCCGCCGCGCGGACGGATCTCCACGCACGACGTGTTACCGCCGTACCGGTTGGTGCTCTTCCCGGGCACCGGGATGGAGCCACGGACGCCCCAGAACTTGACTTTCATGCCGGTGCGGGGCGGTACGCCCACGCAACCCGGACGATATCACGGCTTTGCGCCGCCTACGGGTGCTGGGCGACACCGACCGCGAGGCGTCGGCCGTTGGGGGCGTCGAACAGGAGCGTGCCGCGCGGGCCGTCGACGACCACCGCCGGCGCGCCCGCGGGGACCGCGAGGACCGGGCGTCCGCCGCCGAGCCGATCCCACTCCATCCCGTCGAAAGAAGCCGCATATCCGATGGCGTAGCGCGCTGCGTCGCCGGGATCGGGCAGCTCCTCGAGGCCGCCGTACCAGAGCGCCCAGTGGCCGCGGCCCGTCGACTCGACGAGCCAGGCCAGGTGCGGCGACGACACGGCCGCCTCCTCGAACGAGTCGGGCACGCCGGTGGGCAGGAGGATGGGCGCGCCGTCGGCGACCCACGCGATGCCATCGTCGGAGCGCGCGAGCCAGATGCCCGGCGCGGTCGGACGCGTGAACGCGGCGAGCCAGAGCGCGCCGTCGGTCGCGACCGACGGCAGCGCCGCGTCGGCGAGCACGGGCGCGGCCGCCTTCTGCCACGTGCGGCCGCCGTCGATCGACTCGGCGCGGCCGAGCGCGCGCGTCGCGGCGCCGCCCTCGTAGTACATGAGCAGGTGATCGCCGCCGAGGTCGACGATCGACGGGGCGGCGACGTGCCCTTCCTCCCACGCCTGGTCGGCGGTGACGACGGGCGCGGGCAGATCGTCGGGCAGCTGCGTCGGATCCGCGAAGCCGCCGCGCCAGATCTCGCTGTCGCCGACGGGCAGCTCCGGCGACTCGCGGGTGACGAAGAAGGTGAAGCCGCCGCCCGGGCGCGCGACGAGCGCGGGCTCGGTGAAGTCGAGCGCGCGGTCGGTGGCCAGCCAGGGCTCGTCGGCGGGCGTGTCGGGGTCGACGGCGAGCCGCTTGTACGGACCGGCGGCGGCGGTCGGCAGGTGGTCCTTGCCGCCGGAGGCGTCGTCGGCGAAGCCGATGCCGCAGGCCGACGCAGCGACGCCGAGGGGCAGGAGCAGCACGAGCGCGCGCATCAGAACCTCCACCTCGACGAGAGCGCACCGGCGAGCACGACGCCGCGCGCGCGATAGTCGCCGACCGGATCGACGGCGATGAGCTTCCGGTGCTCGCGCTCGGGGAGGAACGTGGTGACGAACGAGAGATCGATCGTGACCGGGCGGAGCACGATGCCGCCGAGGTCGGGGATCTCGACGCCGGCGCCGGCCGAGAGCGAGTGCTTGTCGTTGTCGATGAAGTTGGTGGCGCCGAACTGCTCGGGCGTCGGCGACGGCTCGTAGACGTAGCCGCCGCGGAGGCGCCACGTGCGGCGCGGCGCCGTCGCGAGGACGTACTCGACGCCGAGGCGCGGGATCGCGATGTCGTGGAAGTGCGGCGCGGGCAGCGGGTCCTGCGGCGGGATGTTGACGAGGTCGTTGAAGTCCTGGAGGTCGAGCTCGATCTCGATCTGCGCCGCCGGGTTCTGGAAGACGCTCCAGCGGTGCCACGACAGATCGAAGCCGACGGCGAGCCGCGGCGTGATGCGCGCGTGCGCGGCGGCGGTCACCTGCGCCGGCTGGAAGAGGTCCTGGGCGATCGAGCGCAGGTGGAGGAAGCCGTTGTCGACGAGCGGCGGCGAGCCGGGCGTGCCGATGTCGCCGGTGATGTCGAAGGTCTGGTCGAGGACGAGCTTGAAGCCGCCGCGGTACGTCGCGGCGAGGGTGAGCCACGGCAGGACGTCCCACGAGACGCCGGCCTGCGGGTAGCGGATCGTCTTCAGGTCGACGTCCATGTTGAGGACGAGCTGCGACGTGGACGCGTCGGGGAAGCCGACGATGCCCTCGAGCCGGACGTCGCCCTGCGTCGACGACATGTACGAGATGCCGGCGCCGATCGAGACGCGCCCGGGCAGCGCGATGCCAAGGTTGGCGGCGAGGAAGAGGCGCTGCGGGCGGTTGTCATAGAGCGCCCAGCGCGGCTGCGGCGACGGCAGCGTGCGGGTGCGCGTGATCTGCTGGTCGGGGAGGAAGAGGCCGGCGCCGATCGCGAGGCGCGCGGCGGCGAGCCGGCCGGGCACGACGAGGCCGATCGCGAGGCCGCGCGAGCTGTCGACGCCCTGCCCGTTGCCGTCGACGGCGAGGAGCGGCTGGGCGAGCTGGTAGCCGACGTCGATGCGGATGTCGTCGGAGCCGGCGAGGCGCGCGGGGTTGTAGTAGTTCGCGCTGGCGTCGTCGGCGCCGGCGGTGACGGCGCCGCCCATGCTCTGCGCGCGCGCCCCGAAGCCGAAGAGGTCGACGGGGTTCGCGGCGGCGGGCGCGGCGAGCGCGCAGAGGGCGAGCACCGCCGTTCGTCCTGAGCGAGGCGCGGAGCGCCGAGTCGAAGGACGCGCTCCGCCCACAGGTCCACCCCCACCGTGAGGCCGCCGACGACGATGCGGCCGCCGGTCTCGAGGACGTCGAACGGCGGCGTCTCCTCGGGCAGGAACCGCCCCGCGTCCTTCGTGTGCGTGCGCGGCTGGAGGACGTGCACCTGCACCCAGGCGTCGACGTGCAGCGGCACGAGCCGCCCGGGCCAGTCGAGGCCGATGCCGCCGGCGACCAGGTGGCGGTGGTTGTCGAGGAGCGACTGGCGTCCGGTCTGCTCGGGCGCGGGCGACCACAGGAAGGCGTAGCCGCCGCGCGCGGTGACCGTGCCGCCGAGCGCGGCGCGCGTGTGCTCGATCGCGAGCCGCGGGATCGCGGTGTCGTGGAACCCGGGCGCCTCCTGCGCGGGCGTGCCGGTGGTCGGGTTCTGCGTGGGCAGCGGGAAGCCGCTCCAGTGCGCCCACGCGAGGTGCCCGGTGAGGAGCACCGTCGGGCGCCACCGCCACGCCCCCTCGACGGCGACCGTGAGCGGATCGTACTGCGCGGTGCCGGCGATGCGGATCGGCGGCAAGGTGATCGGCAGGACCTCGCTGAGGTCGTTGCTGACGGCGATGTCGTAATCGGATCGCGACGGCGCGCGGGCGACGAAGCCGACGTCGACGTCGTCGCGCCACCGCCAGCGCGCGCCGAGGATCGGCGCGAAGCGAGTGAGGAGGCGCTGCTCGCTCTGCGTCGTGAAGCGCCCGGAGCCGTCGGTCGTCACGTCGATGCCGCCGCGCAGGACGGCGAGCGAGTTGACGCCGAGCCCGACCGCGAGCCGCGGCTTCACGCGCACGCCGACGGAGAACATGAGCCCGATGACGTGCGACCGGTTCTCGAGCAGCGTGAACACCGGATCGCCGGGGAACGGCGCGCGGGCGCGGTTGATCGCCTCGGTCGGGATCTGGAAGCCGAACCCGATCCCGATGCGATCCTTGGCGACGCCGCCGAGCGGCAGGGGCACGGCGCCGCCGATCACGAGCCCGCTCGCCCGGTCGGTGTCGGTCTGGGCGCCGTCCAGGTCGAGCGCGAAGTCGCCGTACAAGCCGCCGATCGTCGCGCGCTTGCGCTCGACGAGCGCGAGCCCCGCGGGGTTGAGGAAGGTGGCGTCGTACCCCTCGGTCGACGCGACGCCCGCCCCCGCCATCCCGGGCGACCTGCCGCCGAACCCGAACAGCTCGAGCGGCGACGCGCTCGCCGCGCGCGCCCGCACGCCCGCCGCGCAGACGAACGTCGCCAGCGCGATCGCGGGTAGCCCCCGGGCCCGGAACATCGTCGGCGACACTACCGCATCCGTTCGCCCCGAGCGAGCGCAGCGAGTCGAAGGGCGCGCTCACTCCACCCGCCGCCCCGGCACCTCGTCGAACGCGAGCAACCCGTGCTTCCTCCAATCCGTCGCGACGAGCCACGTCGGCGCGGTCGCCGTTGGCCGTTCCTGCTTCCTCGACCGTTCGAGCCAGGGCGCGTCGCTAGCTTGGCCCGCACGGTCTCGAGCACCGCCTCGCGCCGGAGCGACAGCACACCCTCGACGATCCACCACGTCACGTGCACCGGAAACTTCGTCGGAAACGCCTCACGCCCATCGTGCGACACCGTCGTCCGCCCGCGCGGCCGCCCCGCGCCCGGCCGCGACCCACCGTGCGCGGTCGGCTTCCGCGCCTGCGCGAGCGTCAGCTCCACCGCCCGCCCCTGCTTCCTGCCCCGCTCGCCATCTTGATTCCGGCACTGTTCTATCCGGTCGGTCCGAGACAGTGCCGAAATCAAGCGCACAGCTTTGGGCGCCGGCCATCGGTCGACAGCACGCGGCAGCAGATGCGCTCGGTCCTCGGGGCGCAGGGCGCCGGCATGAACGACTCCCGAGCGGTCAACGAACCCCGTAGGTCTGGACGAGCACGTCGATGTGGCGGTGCACGGCATCGCGGCGTTCGCGGTCGAGCTGGTCCGCGACCGCGCGGATCCGCGGCAGCAGCTGCACGTCGGACGGCGCGTGCGCCAGCGCGAGCTCGGCGGCGTTGTCCAGCGCCGCGCGAGCCACTCGCTCGACGAGGGCTCGCCGCCCTGCCTGCCGCGCGAGCGGACCGATCGCGATCACGTCCTCGGCGAGCACGACCCAGGGCTCGGCGTCGCGATCTCCGCCGCGCGCCGCGTCGGCGAGCCGGTCCCATCGCGCGACGATCGGGTTGAGCTGCCGCTGGACCGCGAGGTAGGGCTTCGCGCGCTCCCATCGCTCGAGCTTCCACCGGTGATCCGCGATCGCGCCCCGGCACGCCGCGGGAGCGTCCTCGAGAGGAGCGTCGGGCCAGCGCCGGACCGCCTCGAACGCGTACCCGCACTGCCGCCGGCGAGCGGCCTTGTCGATCAACAACAACGCCGCTTCCTCGTCGGAGGCCGCCGCGATGAGGTGATCGACGAGCTCTTCGCGCCGGTCACCCGCGACGCCCTCGAGCTCGCGCAGCGCCTCCCGCGCGCCCACGTCGCGGGCGCGCAACCTCGTCAGCTCGACGAGCGCGGCCCATGCCTCCGGCCCGGTGCCCCTGACGAGACGGCGGAGGAGCTCGTCGGCGAGCTCGTGCTCGCCGCGCGCCGCGTGGGCGCGCGCCAGCTGGAGCTTCGCGTACGGAACCGCCTGCGGTTCGAGCGCCGGCAAGAGCGCGCGGTACTGCGCCGCCGCGTCGAAGGCGTCGCCGCGGGCGAGCGCGAGATCGGCCAGCGCCATCGCCTCCCCACCCGAGAACGGCCGCGAGACGCGCGGCGCCGGCGGGTGGTCCGGAGACGTGGGCGCGAGCACCGGAACCTCGCCCCACAGGCTCTCCGCCCCCTCGACGTCCAGCTCCTCGAGCCCCTCCGGACGCTCGAGCACGACGAGCGGCACGGGCT
>JAIOII010001197.1 GCA_019912685.1 Kofleriaceae bacterium | reverse complement strand
CCTCGGGGATCGACCACGCGCGCGCGCGGCTCGACACGATCACGAGCGACCTCATCGCGCAGGGGCTCGATCGCGCGGCGGTCGCGCAGCTCGTCGGCTGGGTGCGCACCGCGGACGACGCCGACCTCGGGCGGATCCAGGTGTGCGAGCGCGCGCGCGCGTGGTCGATCCCCGAGGAGACGCTCCTGCGCGTGTGCCTGCACGCGACGCGCGCCGGGTTGCTCGACCTGTCGTGGGACGTCGTGTGCCCGCACTGCCGCGGCGCCGAGGGCCACGGCCGGCTGGGCGCGCTGCCCGCGGACGCGGCATGCGACTCGTGCTCGATCGCGTTCGGGACCGATCGCGAGAACGTCGTCGAGATCACGTTCCGCGTGCACCGATCGATCCGCGACGTGCAGACGCGCTCGTTCTGCAGCGCGGAGCCGGCGCACAAGTCGCACGTGCGGGTGCAGCGCGCGCTCGCGCCGGGCGCGTCGGCGGAGCTGGCGCCGGCGCTCGAGCCGAAGCGCTATCGCCTGCGGCTGCACGGCGAGGAGCGGTACGGGTACCTCGACGTCGGCGCGGAGGGCGAGGAGACGATCGAGTGGCGCGCGAGCGCGTCCTTCGACTCGGCGCTTCGCGCCTCGCTCGGGACGAACGGGCCACGTCTCGTGCTCGCGAACGATCGCGACGAGGAGACGCGGTTCATCCTCGAGGAGGCGCAGTGGTCGGACGTCGCGCTGCGTCCGGGGCGCCTGCTCTCGTTCCAGGAGTTCCGCGACCTGTTCAGCGAGGAGTACCTCGGCGCCGACGTGCAGCTCGCGATCGGCGAGCAGACGATCCTGTTCACCGACATGGTCGGCTCGACCGCGCTCTACGCGTCGCGCGGCGATCCGGCGGCGTTCGTCGAGGTCCGCAAGCACTTCGCCGACGTGTTCGCGCTGATCGCGGAGCACCGGGGCGCCGTGGTGAAGACGATCGGCGACGCCGCGATGGGCGCGTTCAACGATCCGCTCGACGCCGTGCGCTGCGCGCGCGCGATCCACGATCGCTTCCCGCCCGGGTGCACGCACTCGGTCGCGCGGCTGCGCATCTCGCTCAACACCGGCCCGTGCATCGCGGTGAAGCTGAACGCCAACATCGACTACTTCGGCGGCACGGTGAACGTGGCGGCCAAGCTGCAGGCGCTCGCCGAGGCGTGGCAGATCGCGATGTCGGCGGCGACGTACGCCGCGCCCGGCGTCGCGGCGTGGCTCGACGGGCAGGGCGCGGCGCTCGAGGACTGCGTCTACGCGAGCAAGGCGCTCACCGACGAGGTGAAGGTGAAGCGCTGGACCGTGTACGCCGCCGAGTAGGCGACGCGTACCCGTCGGTCACCCGAGCCGGGTGAAGCGGCGCGCGCGGCGAGCGTGGTCGACTCGGGGCAGGGGGATCCGAACATGACTCGAACGCTCGAGGTCGCCATCGGTCTGGGTGGCACGTACCTGTTCCTGTCGATCATCGTGCTGGCGATGGTCGAGGGTGTCTCCGGCTTCCTGAACCGGCGCGGGAAGAACCTGCAGGACGCGCTCGAGGCGATGCTCACGAAGGGCGTCGCGACGCAGCTGCTCGCGCACCCGATCGTGCAGACGCTCGGCCGGGCGGGCAACAACGGCAAGCCGAAGGTGCCGTCGTACCTCGGGCCGACGATGTTCTCGCAGGCGATGACCGAGCTCATCGCCAGGGGCCGGGACGCGAAGACGGACCTCGCCGGCGGCTACCAGGCGTTCCTCGCGTCGATCGACGACGAGAACCAGCGCAAGCACGTGCGGCAGCTCGTCGGCGAGAAGGTCGAGTCGGTCGAGGAGCTGCAGCGCAGGCTCGAGGCCTGGTTCGACAGCTCGATGGACCGCCTGTCGGGCGCGTACAAGCGCAACACGCAGTGGTTCTCGCGCGGGTTCGCGATCGCGCTCGTGCTCGCGCTCAACGTCAACACGATCACGATGGCGGAGGTGCTCTGGAACGATCCCGAGGCGCGCGCCGCGGCGGTGAAGGAAGCCGACGCGCGCGTGCGCCGGTGCGCCGAAGGCGACAAGGGCACACCGGCGGCTGCGCCGCCGCAGCCGACGCAGGCGGGTCAGCCCTGCCCGGATCTCATCGCGACCGTCGGCGAGGAGATCCCGTTCCCGATCCAGGGCCGCTTCTGGCACGGCACGAGCTCCATCGACGGCTTCCTGACGACGCTGCTCGGCCTCCTCCTCAGCATCTGGGCGGTCAGCCTCGGCGCGCCCTTCTGGTTCGACACGCTCCGCAAGATCTCCGGGGGCATCCAGCAGGCCGGCCCCAGGCCCGCGCGCGACGGGAAGAAGTAGCCGGCCGTGCTGCGCTCGTCAGGCGTGGCGCAGCACGAGCTGGTGCACCGCCAGCGTGCGCTCGGCGAACGCGGCCTCGGAGAACGCGAGGTAGAGGGTCCACGTGCGCAGGAACGTCTCGTCGAAGCCGAGCCCTCGCACCTCGCCGGTCGCCGCGGCGAAGCGGGCGCGCCAGGCGGCGAGGGTCGGCGGGTAGTCGAGGCCGACGTCGTCGGCGCGCTCGATGCGGAGGCCGGCGGCCACGGCGGCGGCGCGGATGGCGCCGGGCGACGGGATGTGCGAGCCGGGGAAGACGTAGGTCTGCATCCAGTCGACGGAGCGGCGGTACGCGTCGTAGCGATCGTCGGGCATCGTGATCGTCTGGACGACGGCGCGGCCGCCGCGGGCGAGGCGCGCCGCGACGGTCGCGAAGTACGTGCGCAGGTAGGCCTCGCCGACGGCCTCGAGCATCTCGCAGGAGAGGACGGCGTCGTAGGTGCCGGAGGTGTCGCGGTAGTCGCGGAGCGCGACGTCGACGCCACGGGCGCGGGCGTGCGCGGCCTGCGCCGGCGAGATCGTGATCGCGTGGACGTCGGC
>JAIOII010001196.1 GCA_019912685.1 Kofleriaceae bacterium | reverse complement strand
CCTCGGCGCCCGCATCGGGCGCGTCGGGCGGAGGCGCGGGCTCCTCGGCCGGCCGGGTCTCCTCGGCGGGCGGCGGCTTCTTCCTGGGCGGCTTCTTCTTGCGGCGCGCGTCGGCGTCGCCGATCGGGCAGAGCAGCACGCCGAGGACGGCGAGGCCGGGGCCGATGAGAGAGACGATGCGGCGCATGACGACTCCGAGGATCAGTTGCGGAACGGCAGGAACAGCGAGAGACCGAGCGTCACCGACGCGTCGTTCACCAGGAAGCGCTCGTCGAGCAGCTCCTGGCGAAAGACGCGATTCCGGGCGTCGAGACGGAAGGCGACCGCGTTCCCCGCGAAGATCTTGACGCCCAATCCTGCCACGCCCATGGCGCCGCGGCTGGTCAGCGAGTCGACCACGCCGACGCCGAGATCGAGGTGGATGTCGTAGTGGGCGATGCTGCCACCCAGACGCAGCTTTCCGTAGACCGGGCTCCACAGGAGCGCGGACTCGGCGAAGAGCACGCGGGCGAAGTCGTCGGCGAGGACCTCGCCGCGCTGGTCCTCGATCGCGCGGATGACGTCGGCGTTGGCGTGGGTCCAGCCGCCGCCGAACTCGACCGCGGTCTGATCGGTCATGTGGTAGGTGTACGAGCCGCCGAGGACGTACGTGCCGCTGAAGAGGTCGGACGCGTAGTAGCCGCCGCTCGCCGTCAGCTCGTGGCGCGACTGCTTCACGAAGAGCCGGTCGACGGCGCCGCGGCGCTTGCGCTTGACCGCGAGCTTCTCGGCGATCGCCTGGTCGATGCACATCTCGGTCGTGCCGAGGTCGTCGGCCGCGCTCGTGTCGGCCTCGGCCTCGGCGCGCGCGGGGACGGCGGCGCAGCACGCCGCGACGACCAGCCAGCGTGTCAGAGCCATGTCGGGATCCAGACCGACAACCCGAAGGTCGCCATCAGGTTGTTGGTGAAGCGGGTCTCGGCGACCGCCTCCTGCACCGCCATCACGTCGCGCGCCTCGAAGCGCAGCGTGACGATCCCGGTCGTGTAGAGCTCGAGGGCGACGCCGGCGTCGAAGGTCACGCCCTGCACGCTGTCGTGGAAGAGGCGTCCGCCGCCGGCGAAGATCTGGATGTCGCCGTGCGTGATGCCGTCGCCGATCTTCATCTTGGTGTGGATCGGCGACCAGACGAGGTTCACGAGCGGCAGGTACCCGAGGCCCGGCTCGAAGCGATCGTCACCGAAGAACTCGGCGAGCGGCGTGTCGAGGTCGAGCGCGATCGGCGTCACCTGGAAGCCGAGCTCGAGGCCGAGGTCCTCGGTGAACCAGAAGGAGAGGGCGCCGCCGCCGACCCAGGACGACGAGGTCATGTCCCCGGCGTAGAGGCCCCCGCGCGCGGTGAGCTGGAGCTTCTTGTTCTTGAGGAACTCGCGCTTCTGGACGCCGCGCGGCTTGAGCTCGCGGCCGAGCTCGTCCTTGATCGTCGAGTCGAGACATGACGGCAAGGGCGCGTCGGACGGTTTCGGTTGCGCGTGGGCGGGGCCCACAGCCCAAAACATCGCGACCAGCACGATCGCGACGCTGCCCCGGGAGGATCGCAGCACTGGAGGCAAGGGTATCGCGGCACCGGCGCTGGGGTCAACGCAACGCCCCGCATGGTACGATGGCCGCGATGGACGTCCTGGGCGGAACGCGCATCCGCCGCGAGGCCAAGCCCGCGACCGTCAACCTGCGCCGCTGCAAGCTGGTCGTCACCAAGGGCGCGCAGCGCGGAACCGAGTTCGTGATCGGGGGCGACGTGATCCGCGTGGGCAAGGCGACCGAGAACGATCTCGTCATCGCCGACGAGACGGTTTCGCGCGTTCACTTCGAGATCGTCCGCGACGGCAAGGGTTACCTGGTCCGCGATCTCAACTCGACCAACGGCACGTTCCTCGACGGCGCCGAGATCAAGGAAGCCTACATCCGCGCCGGCTCGGTCGTCGGCGCCGGCGCGATCGAGCTGAAGTTCACGCCGTTCGAGGAGCGCATCGAGATCCTTCCCTCGGAGAAGGAGGTGCTCGGCGAGATGGTAGGGCGCTCGACGACGATGCGCGAGATCTTCGGCCTCATCGAGCGCATCGCGCCGACCGACGCCACCGTCCTCATCGAGGGCGAGACCGGCACGGGCAAGGACATGATCGCGCGCACGCTCCACCAGCTGTCGAAGCGGGCGGCCGCGCCGTTCATCGTCGTCGACTGCGGCGCCGTCGCCGGCACGCTCATCGAGAGCGAGCTGTTCGGTCACGAGAAGGGCGCGTTCACCGGCGCGGTGGCGGCGCGCCAGGGCGCGTTCGAGCTGGCCTCGGGCGGCACGGTCTTCCTCGACGAGCTCGGCGAGCTGTCGCTCGATCTGCAGCCCAAGCTCCTGCGCGTGCTCGAGCAGCGCGAGCTGCGGCGCGTCGGCGGCTCGAAGACGCTCAAGGTCGATCTGCGGGTGATCGCGGCGACGCGCAAGGACCTGCGCAACGAGGTCGAGAAGGGCAAGTTCCGCGAGGACCTCTACTTCCGCCTGAACGTCGTGCCGATCACGGCGCCGTCCCTGCGCGACCGGCGCGAGGACATCCCGCTCCTGCTCGATCACTTCCTCGCGCGCCTGACGCCGGCCGGGACGACGCCGCCGCAGCTGTCGGAGGCGACGCGGGCGGCGCTCTACGCCCACGACTGGCCGGGCAACGTGCGCGAGCTGCGCAACGTGATCGAGCGCGCGCTGGCCCTCGGCACCGATCCCGGCGCGCTCGTGGCGCCGCTCGGCTCCGAGCCGTTCTACTCGGCGTCGTCGCGTACGCAGAGCTCCTCGGCCGCGAGCTCGTCGCCGAGCGAGATGGAGTTCCAGGGCGGGATGTCGTTCCGCGACACCAAGGAGAAGTGGAACGAGATCTTCGAGCGCCGCTACCTGACGTGGCTGCTCAAGCGCGCCGAGGGCAACATCTCCAAGGCCGCCCGCGACGCCGACATGGATCGCAAGTACCTGCACAAGCTCCTGCGCAAGTACGAGATCGACGCCGGCGACGTCGCCGAGGACTAGCGCGCAGGCGAGCGTATGGCAGGCGGCGACGAACGCGACCCGCTGGAGGCGACCACCACGAGCCCGGGCGATCGTCGCGCCGGCCGCGTGCGCATCCGCCAGATCGCGATGGTGCACAGCGCCGACGGACGCACGACGCGCGTCACGCTGTCGGCGGCGCCCGTCGTCGTCGGGCGTGAGCCGGGGCCGGGCGGGCTGGCGATCGCCGATCGCGAGATCTCGCGCAAGCACGCGGTCTTCGAGCCTGCCGGCGAGCCCGGCGCCGCCGGCTGGCGCGTCACGGACCTCGGCAGCCGCAACGGCATCGTCGTCGACGGCGCGCCGACCGCGGCGGCGGAGCTCCGCCACGGCTCCGTCGTACGCATTGGCGGCGCGGTGCTCGTCTTCGTCGACCAGGAGCTGGGCCGCAGCCCGCTGCTCGCGCCGGAGTCCGAGCTCCTGCGAGGCGCGAGCCCGATCATGCAGCTCTTGCGCGGCGAGCTGGCGCAGGTGGCGCGCCGGCCGCTGGCGGTGATCGTCGGCGGCGAGAGCGGCGCGGGCAAGGAGCGGGTCGCGCGCGAGATCCATCGCCTGAGCGGCCGCACCGGCCAGCTCGTCGCCGTGAACTGCGCGGCGATCGCGCCCGAGCTCGCCGAGAGCGAGCTGTTCGG